>JAFTJQ010000036.1 GCA_017456285.1 Lentisphaeria bacterium | reverse complement strand
TAACGAAAGATTTAACCGAAGCAGTGAAGTGGTATCGCAAGGCAGCAGAGCAAGGAAATGCATATGCTCAAGTAAGTTTAGGCCTTTGCTATGCTAATGGCATAGGCGTAGCGAAAGATGATGCCGAAGCGGCAAAATGGTATCTCAAGGCGACAAAATGGTATCGCAAGGCGGCAGAACAAGGAAATGCCATAGCTCAACATATTTTAGGAGATTTCTATGCAACTGGCGTAGGCGTAGCGAAAGATGATGCCGAAGCGGCAAAATGGTGGCGCAAGGCGGCAGAACAGGGATATGCAGAGGCTCAATATACTTTAGGAGATTGCTATGCTGATGGCATAGGCGTAACGAAAGATTTAACCGAAGCAGTGAAGTGGTATCGCAAGGCAGCAGAGCAAGGAAATGCATATGCTCAAGTAAGTTTAGGCCTTTGCTATGCTAATGGCAATGGTGTAGCGAAAGATTTAACCGAGGCAGTGAAGTGGTATCGCAAGGCAGCAGAGCAAGGAAATGCATATGCTCAATTGTTGTTAGAAGATTATGGTGTAAAGGAAGATTTAACCGAAGCGGTCAAGGCGGTAGAGCAGCTTTAAAAAGACTGGGTGCTAATTAATAAGATATTATGATAGCCGCAGAGCTCCAAATGCTCATAAAAACGTTTTGGAACTCAGTGGCTTTTCGATGATATTGAAGAGAAAAAATAATTTAACAAAAAAACAAAAAAGGTATTTTATTATGAAAAAAAGGTTAATTTATATTTTAGCATTAAGTTTTATCATTTCGTTGACAGGATGCAGAACTTATAAAGGTTATCGGGAATATTCCGAAAATATTGATTTAGATGTAAAAAAAGAAAAAGTTTCTAATATTGATTATGATATAGCTCTCAAGAATAATAAATTTGAAATTACAGAGATAAAGGCAATTGATTATATTCAAAATGTTCGAGTTGATGAGATTGAAGAATACATTTATACAGATAAAAATCAGGCAATCGGGCATATTATTTTTTCTCCAATATTGTTAGCAATTTCTCCTGTCGCAATTTTAACAATGAGTGCAGAGACTGTTGAGTTTGAAGGAAATCAATATGTATATAGCGGCGGCAGACAATTTTGGAATTATTTTAATATTTTAATGGCTCCCGGAGCAGAAGCCGATAGTATTGAAAAAAATATAGATAATTCAACTTTTATAGAAGAAAATCGAACAAAAACAGTTTCTAAAGTCCTTTCTGATTCGATTAATATGATTGTAAATATTGCAGGGGAGGAACATTCTGTTAAAAGTGATATTTCAATGTATGAACTTTGCGAACTTGCTTTTGAAAACCCGCAACCGAATCAACAAAAACAAGTTACGATTTCAATTCAAAACTCAAATGCAGAATTTACTCTTGATTCAAATAATTTATTTCACTTTGCTTCAACAATTCAATCCACAGAAGAAATAGATTATTTGTTGGGCTTATTTAATAATAAATTTGCAACGAAATATGATTTATTATTAGTAATTGACCGCTTAAAAAGGTTTGGAGATTATGATTTAGAAGCATGTAAGGCATTAGTAAAAATTTATTCCCCTGATTTTAAGTCAGTCAATAAAATTGCTATATCGGAAGATCTTCAAAAACAAGAGTTTGAAAAATATCAAAATATTGTTAAGCAAAAAGAAGAGGAAATTCGTATTGCAGAAGAGAAGCGCCTTGCAGAAGAAAAACGTTTAGCTGAAGAGCGTCGCATTGCCGAGGAAAAGCGTGTCGCAGAGGAAAAAAGATTGGCTGAAGAACGCCGCATCGCCGAAGAGAAACGCAAAGAAGAAGAAAGATTAGCTTTGGAAAAAGCCAGATTCCCGTTAAAAGGGAGTGTGCATACCCCGCAAAAATTATATAAAGACTATTACTCCGGATTATGTAAAAAATATTATCAAAAGCCGCAAGGACTTAATAATTTCCCCTCATTGATATGGGAAAGTATTTTATTTAATGTGTCCATGGATGATTTTTCGATAAATGAATATGGCAGTAATGATTATGTAGTTTTGAATAAAAATGGAGATATTATTAAAGTAGCTAAAAATGAGGGATTTTATTTTTTATTGGGAGTGGAATTAGAAGTTAAATTATCTGACAATGCGGCAACTATTGGAGATTATGTGAAAAAATTCCAAGAAACTTATCCCAAATTAAAGGTTGAAGATAGTATTACGCCAAACCCTGAAAATATTATCTATTCTTATGATATTCCGAAACAATTACTGGATGCAGCTCATGAAATTGTGCAAATGGAAGAATTAAGTGTGGGAGGAGGAATCGTAAAATATACTCCAGAACAGAAAAAGAAAATGCTGTCTACTGCAATTTTAACTGCTATTTACGACCCTTATGTTGCTTTAGAGTATGGTATAGGAAAAGATCGTTTAGATAAGCCTTATGAGTTTTTAAGACTTTCAAATGATAATATTGAAATTTGTTTTACAAAAGATTGGAGTTATAAATATTCTGTTGATATTGATAATGCAAAGATATATAAAAAATATTCTGTTTCAGATACACTGAAAATTACGATAAAAGATAAAAAACTTATGCAATATCGAGGAGCATTAAAAAAGAAATTTGCAGACAAAATTAAAGAATATAATAAAGCCGGCAAGTTAAAGCAAAAACAAAAATCTTTAGATTTTTAGTAATTATTTTTATTAATTTTACGAATAGATAAAAAAAAGGAAGTATATTATCATGAATATCATCGCAATAAGCGGACATGCCAATGTTGGGAAAACTACAACAGTAAAGCAATTAATTGAAATTTTGAAAATCGAATCAAATAAAAAAGGTTATTCTGTTTTGGATATTAGTCAGGAGTATACATTGGTTGGTAATTTCAAAATTTTTAAGATTAAAGAATTAAATACAATTATTGGTTTTGGGTTGGATGGAGATTTTGTAAGTCAAGTTGAACAAAATTGTAAAAATGCCGATAGTGCAAAAGTAGATATTTTTATCCAAACAACCAGAACAAAGGGGCAGGGTGTAGATTATTTATACCATTTTGCTAAAAATCAACATGATATTATTCAAATTGGAACAATTAATAATTATTTTGGATTGCCTTCAAAATTTTTAGCGGATGATTCCTCTTTTGATGTAATAAAAGCAATTCAGACTAAAAATGTTTGGAACTTATTATTGTATATTTTACAAAAAAATTATAATTTTAAAGAATCAGACCAATCAGACAACTTCAAGCATAATCGCTTATAGTGACCGAAGTAATTTCGTCCTGTCAACGGTTTTTTTGAAAGCAGGTGTCGAGAGGCGAAAACTTTTTAACTTTTCTGCAAATTTTTAATTGCAAAAAGTTGAAAAAGTTGTTGCCTTCGCTCACGGATGTGAGGAAAAATTTTGAGATGTGAAAATTTGAAAAATTTTCGCATCTCTTTTGGTCAAGGTCGCTGACCTTGCGTAGGGGCGTGGGGACGGCGTTAGTCCCCGCAACAAAAACAGGGCAGCTGCTTAATTTTTTTTAAGCAACTGCCCCATATAACAAGGAAAGGACTTTACTATAATTTATTCACCGTAATAACACTTAGTCAAGATGGCTTTAATTTCAGAAATCAATGGGTAACGCGGATTACCGCCGGTACATTGATCGTCAAAAGCCTTTTCAGCAACTTCATCAAGCTGCTTCAAAAATTCGACTTCGCTTACTCCTGCTTCCTTAAAGGTTTTCGGAATTTCGAGTTTATCTCGCAAATCATCCAAGCCCTTAAGCAAGTTTTCAATAGATTCTTCCTGAGTTTTTCCCTCAAATCCGAGCATTTCGGCAATATCTGCATAGCGTTCTGTCATATTCGGATACTTATATTGAGAGAAAGTCCCCTGCTTGGTCGGACGGTCAGAAGCATTGAACTTAATAACTTCATTCAACAAAATCGCATTCGCCAAGCCGTGCGGCACATGGAAAGCACCGCCCATTTTGTGAGCCATTGAGTGACAGACTCCGAGGAAAGCATTTGCAAATGCCATACCTGCCATGGTTGACGCATGATGCACTTTTTCACGAGCGATTTCATCATTTGCACCGTCGGCATAGGCTCTCGGGAGATACTTGAAAAGCAATCTCAAAGCCTCTTTCGCCAAACCGTCGGCATAGTCTGAAGACATCACAGAAGCCAAAGCCTCAAAGGCGTGACTTATCGCATCGAAGCCGCTATTAGCGGTCAAGCGTTTCGGCATTCCCATGACAAATTGAGTATCAACAATCGCCATATTCGGGGTTAAAGCATAGTCCGCAAGCGGATACTTATTACCGGTTTTGCTATCGGTAATCACCGCAAAAGGAGTTACCTCTGATCCGGTACCTGAAGTTGTCGGGATTGCGACCATCATCGCCTTTTCGCCGAGTTTCGGGATGGTAAAAATACGTTTTCTGATGTCCATGAAACGCATTGCAATATCATTGAACTCGATTTCAGGGTGTTCATAGAGCAACCACATGATTTTAGCGGCATCGATTGCAGAACCGCCACCAAAAGCCACAATCAAATCGGGCTTAAAGTTATTCATTCTTTCGACGCCCTCCAAAGCGGCTTCCAGGGTCGGGTCAGGCTCGACATCGCCGTAAATTTCAAATTTAATTCCCTGGGCTTCGAGGGTATTAAGCACCGGAGTTACCGCACCGCTTGAGTACAAGAATTTGTCAGTAACCACAAATGCACGTTTTTTATTGCTCAAATCCTTCATTGCCTCAGAGAGACAACCGTACTTGAAGTATATTTTCTCCGGGACTCGGAACCACAACATATTTTCTCTCCGTTTCGCAATAGTTTTAATATTAATCAAGTGTTCAGGGCCGACATTCTGGCTCACAGAGTTTCCGCCCCATGAACCGCAGCCGAGTGTCAGTGACGGCATCAAACGGAAGTTAAAAATATCTCCGATTGCGCCTTGACTTGACGGCATGTTAATCAATGTTCGACCGCTATTCATGCGATGACCGAATTCCTCAATTCTGTCGGTATTGGCAAAATCAGTATAAAGTACACTGGTGTGTCCCAAACCGCCGAAAGTAAGCAAGCTTGACGCCTTGTCCAAAGCTCCGTTAAAATCTTTTGCCTTAAAAAGTCCCAAAACAGGTGAAAGTTTCTCATAAGACATCGGGTATTCCGCCCCGACTTTGTCGGCTTCTCCGACCAAAACTTTTGCAGATTCAGGAACATCCACGCCTGCAAGTTTTGCGATTTTGTAGGCACTCTGACCGACGATAGCGGCATTGAGTTTGCCGTCAATAATCACAGTTTTGCCGACTTTCTCACACTCTGATTTTGATAAAATGTAGGCACCGCGTTTAAGCAGTTCTGCTTTGACTTCATCATAAACGGCGGCAACGGCGACAATTGATTGCTCTGAAGCGCAGATCATGCCGTTATCAAAGGTTTTGCTCTGCAAAATTGAACTTACCGCCATTTTTATATCCGCAGTTTCGTCAATAATCGCAGGAGTATTTCCTGCTCCTACCCCGATTGCCGGAGTACCTGATGAATAAGCCGCATGCACCATACCGGGACCACCGGTTGCCAAAATAACATCAATATCCTTGTGGCTCATCAAGTGATTTGACAACATGACTGAAGGCTCTTCAATTGCCTCAATCAATCCGTCGGGAGCACCTGCTTCCACAGCGGCTTTTAGAACCACCATAGCAGCCGCTACGGTTGATTTTTTAGCTCTCGGGTGCGGAGAGAAAATAATACCGTTTCTGGTTTTAAGAGCCAGAAGCGACTTAAAGATCGCAGTTGAAGTCGGATTGGTAGTCGGCACAACTCCGGCAATAATTCCGACCGGTTCAGCGATTTTCTCAATTCCGCCTGCTTCATCGGATTCCAATACACCGCAGGTTTTAAGATTTTTGTATTTGTTGTAAATAAATTCGGAAGCGAAGTGATTTTTGATCACTTTATCCTCAATTATTCCCATTTGAGTCTCTTCGACCGCCATTTTTGCCAACGGAATACGGGCATTATTGGCAGCGAGAGCCGCTGCTGCGAAAATTTTATCCACTTGTTCCTGGGTAAAATCCGCATAGATAGCCTGAGCTTTTTTAACTCTGGCGATTTTTTGTTCAAGTTGTTTTAATTGCAACTCGACATCGACGCCATTTCCCACGTCTTTTTTCATATCACACCTCCCCATGGTTTAGATATTTTTTTATAGATATTAAAATATAGATATTTTTTTATCTAACACTATTAATATAATCAAAATCACAAAAAAATCAAGTAAAAAAACCAAAAAAAATCAAAAAAAATCGTAGATATTAAAAAAAATTACAAATTATTAATGGAGGCATGGATGTATAGATGCATGGAGTGTCCGTTGACAGGTCATGACTGCGGTGGAGTTAAACTCCCCGACAACTCTGACGAGTGCGTGAGCGTGATAAGATGCGGCAAGCATCTTTTAGGTCAAGGTCGCTGACCTTGTGCGGAGTTTGAGGGTGCAGAACCCTCAAAAAAAGGCGGTGGCTGAGAAAAAAAGGCAGCAAGCATGCTGCCGTCCACCGCCCGTCTGCGATAGCAGACAGTTGAATTCTCGACTCAAAAACTTTTACCCAATCCGCCTAATCATCAATGTTCTGCTGCATAGAAAATGACCTGACATATGGAATCATGGTTTCCGGCAGGTGTCGCATGATGAAGTACAACGAATAATAAACTGGATGCTTCGCATGAAGTTTTTTGCACTGACTTCTTTTGGTCAGTCATCACAAAGCTCTGCATAACGAGTTTGGCTCATCTGTGCCACCAAAGCAAAGAAAAACCGACGTCATTCAGAGCGAAGCGAAGAATCCAGAATTCATAATACTTGCAATATCTCTCTAATTATTTACTGCTATTTACAATTAATTAAATTAAAACAAAAATTTAAATATTATCCTCATCACAGGATAATGTTGCGTTTATTGTTACATTATCATCATTCCCGTTTGGAATAGAGATAATATCTACCCATTTATGCGTTTTTCCCGCCTCAATCAAATCACATTTCAATTCTTTTTTTATAGTTTGATTAGATAATTTATCATATATTGTCACATTCAATTTTACATTAGAAAGAGAAATTTGAGAATTATTTTCTAAAACAATATCATCATCAAACCATCCCCACACAATCCGAACTTTCCATTTTTTTTCCATAATTTTTTTGTACACATTTTGTGCATCTGTTGTTCTATTAAATATATTAACATTCATTACTGTAGTCGGAGACCAATGCTGTAATGCTGCTTTAATATAGATGGTTAATAATCTTTTTGAAGAATCATCATTACAAAATTTAGATATATAACATGCAAGCCAAAGTGATTGATAACGCATAAACTCACCATTATCTAATGGTTTATTCATTGTTAAATCACTAAAAATACTATCTTCTGACATTTTAGTTAATTTGTAATATTGTGCATATGAATTAACTACGCCTCTATAAAAATAAAAAACAGGAGAAGAGTGTCCTCCATTTTTTAGACCATATTCAATTAAAATAGGCATCAATTTTAACGCAACCTCTGTTTTGTCGCCTACCAATAACGACAAAGTATAATCCTGTAATAATTTTGCACACATATTTAATTTATTATTATCTACTAATAGTATAGAATTTTTATTTAATATAATACTAGGCAATAAATCCAGATAATTATTTCCTGCTTGAATATTAATGGCATGACACTTGAATTTGTCATAATAAGGATATTTTTCAATATATTGATAAATTACAGAAGGATTTTTATAAATTTCCGGAAGAACTTTTTCAAATTCTTCTAAAACATCAAATGTAATAATTTGATCAGAATTAATTCCATATTTAGAAGCATTTTCTGTAATGCTATTTCTTAAATCATACTTATCTGAATTTAATCTATACTCATATTGCAAATATATAGATTTAATTTTTTGATTATGTTTGCTGGTAGCTTTACTATATTCTGCAACTCCTGAATAAATAGCCCATATCGCGGCAATTGGATCTTCCATTGCAATAGAATTGCCTAGACTATATCCTGCTTTAAAACATATTCCTGTTGTTTCAAGTTCGAATTCATCACTAGCGACATTTTGACTTAATAATGAAAGTTTGCCTTGTTGGCAAAGATCCAAAATACGTTTTGCTATACCTTTTAATTCCTCTGGCATTTTTCCTATATTTAAATAATTTAAAATTTGTTTCTCTGCAATATCAAAACGCCCGGTTTTTTCTAAGACATATAATACTTCGGTTAAAATTTGTGCTGAATCAATAAAATATTGTTGTGCTGAAAATGCCTCTATAAACAATTCTTCTTTTTCTATTTTCCATATACCATTTTCTCTTCTTAAATTCATAATACCCTTACATGAAAAAATATTATGACCACCTATCTCTAAATCACTACATTCATATGTACCAGTTGCATGAGCATTATAAACAGTTATATTCTTAATAACAAGTGTATTAAGTTTATATTTGTAACTTTTTTTAACTGATTCAGCTAATTTATCAAATGCTTCTTGATCATAATTATTTTTTATTTCTTCTGCAACTTCTTTTGAAATATTATAGCTATCGCATAAATCTATGAGAGTATCTTTCGTACAATTGCCGGAAATAACTAAAAAAACTCCTTTAAGTGAATTGTAATTAACAACTTCTGATTGTTTTCCAAAAGTGATTTTTTGTTCATAATCTTCTGTTAATAATTCTAAATAACCATTATAATCTCCATATGCTAAAGATTCAAAAGCTTGATTAATTACACGTCGTACCGCTTGTTCATTCCCATAAGAAAAAAACGATAACAATAATGCAATAACAATAATAATTTTTTTCATTTTTTACCTTTCTTTTGTTTATTATTGTTGATTAAAAATAAAAAAACAGCCGCAATAAACTTTTGTTGAATTTTGCGACTGTTAAATTTATAAAAAACAAAAAAATCATATTGCTATGCTGATTTTACAATTTATTATCGCAAAATCCAGCAATGGGAATGATCGAAAGAAAATACCGAACGCCCCAAAACACTATACCCTAGGTTCCGCCAAGAACCTGCTATAACCATGCAAAAGAACGTCCGGCAAGATGTGTAGACACAATCTCACCAGATACACTTCACCTAAGGTTATAGCAAATAAACATTCAATTTGGCGGATTTAGGGTATATTTGCTGAAATATAACGGTTGTTAACGAACTGTATTGAACAAACTACAATTTGCTCAATACAAAACACAATATAACATAAAAAAATAAAAAATCAATTAAAAAAATAAAAATATTAAAAAAAATTACAAATTATTAATGGAGGCATGGAGTGTCGGTGTTTTTGTACTTCACGTGCAACACCGCTGATTTTTATCATACAGCTATACAGACAGCTATTTTAATATCTTTGAAAAATTATAGCAGTTTTCTGTATTTGATAGCAATTTTGTGACATTATTACTTGTAATTTGTTTTTTTACGGTCTAAATTACTGCTACAAACTTTTAACTGCATTATTTTAAGGAGAAAAAAATGACTATTCCAAAACCTTTGCCCTATGTCGCTGAATTTGAAAAATTGGGATTCGGACTTTTTATGCACTGGGGATTATATTCGCAACTCGGAATCGGCGAATGGGCTCAATACACCCACGAAATTGACCAAAGCGAATATCGAAAATTAATGCAGTCTTTCACCGCCTGCAACTTCGATGCAATGGCGATTGCTCGAATGGCGAAAGAAACGGGAATTAAATACATTACTCTAACCACCAGACACCATGAGGGCTTTTCACTTTACGATACCTGCGGGCTGAATGATTTTGATGCACCGCACTCTCCTGCCAACCGAGATTTAGTCAGAGAATTTGTTGACGCCTGCAACTTTTACGGTATCAAACCATTTTTTTACCACACCACACTTGATTGGTCATGGCATGGCAAAAAGACTAATGATTTGGACGACAAAGAATTTAGTGAGTACTTGGACTATCTCTATAAATCTGTCGAAATCCTTTGTAAAAATTATGGCAAAATCGGCGGTTTCTGGTTTGACGGCAACTGGAGCCGACCTGATTCTGATTGGCAGGAAGATAGATTGTACAGCATGATTAAATCATATCAAGCCGATGCGATGATTATTAACAACACCGGACTTTTCGCTCTCGGTAAAACCGGGAATCCATATATCGACTCCGTTACCTATGAGAATAATGCCGCCGAGCCGATAAACCGACAGGGGATGTCAAAATATCTGGCAGCCGAAGTTTGCAAAACCATGAATAACCATTGGGGCAAAGCGGACAATGATTTTGATTACATGTCCCCTCGAAATGTCATTGAACAACTCTGTCACAGTCGCGGTTGCGAGGCTAATTATCTTCTCAACATCGGCCCTGATGCACAAGGAGCAATCCCGAATTACGAAAAGGCAGTATTGGAAATTGTCGGGCGTTGGGTTAAACTCAACGGTGAAGCAATTTATGAAACAAAACCGCTTGCAAATATGAAGTATCAAGGTCGTGATTTCCTCTTGAAAAACGGTAAAAATTACTACTATTTTGCTTTTGATTTACAATTAGCTGCCAATGAACATGTAGTCGGCGGCAAAGCAAATTCTTTAAGAATGTTTACCGGGCTTGAGGATAAAATTCTCTCGGCAAAATGGCTTGACAATGGAGCAGAAATTAAATTCACCCAGAATTGCGAAAATAAAACATTCGCTTTTGACGCAGGAGTTTTCGAATCAGGCACTCAATATTGTGTCAGAGTCCTCAAACTTACTGCCGAATAAAACTAAAAAATTTTGATATTTGTTGCATTTTTTGCATATTTATGATATTGATAAATTATATTTTCGGAGTTATAGTATCTCCATAACAAAATTTTATAAAACAGGAGAAAACGATGAAACAAACCAAAGTTATTACACTTCCATTTGCGATTTTTATAATTTCAATATGCTGCTTCGGCTATGAAAATCGAATCCTTGTGCCGAAACTCTACAATGTGCAAATTACTGCAGACGGCAAACTCGATGAACCTGTTTGGCAAAAAGCTGCTGTTTTCGATAATTTGGTGAAAACTTCAACCCACGAAAAAGTAACCGACAAAGACACTAAATTATTAATGTTCTTTGACACGACTAATGTTTATATCGGAATCAATTGCCAGGAGCCGACGGGAATTATTTCTGCACCGATAAATGATAACAGCCGTTTTTGGCACAGCGACAGCATGGAAATTTTCTTCGCAGGTTTGGATAGTCCGACAAGCGATTGGTACAATCAGATCGCCTTTGCCGTAAACGGGATCAGGTACAATGAGTATATTGATGAAAACGACTACACTCTGGCAACTCATGTCGGCAAAAATCACTACTCTGCCGAATTAATAATTCCGCTTGCAAAACTCGGTAAATTTGAAAAAGACTCCCTGCGTTTTCACTTTTACCGCCACCGTCCGGCAATCAAAGAATCGCATTCATGGCAAAAATTAAGTTACTCCACCGATTTGGATAAATTCGGGTTTCTCTCAATTTTCACTCCTGAAAATGAAATCATTTATGGGCCATGGTGTTACAATGTACAGCAAAACTGTGCCTCTTTCGGCTGGGAAACCGCAGGGAAAGTCGGACAAAGTATCTTTTATCGAGCCAAGGGCGAAAAAGATTTTCATCAAGTTCCTGCGAATACTCAAGGAAGAACTGCGGATCGCAACGCAACTTTGCACCATGTGGAATTAAAAAATTTGCAAAACAATCAAGTTTATGAATATCACTTGGGAGACGGGAAATTACGAACTTTCAAAACTTTGAGCAGCAAAAGTGAAAATTTCAGTTTTTTAATGCTCTCCGACCTGCATGGAAAAAGCAAAACTTTAGAAGCAATTTTAACTGACAAAAAAAATCAAACTGCCGATATGATTTTCCTAATCGGCGATATGGTAAGCGGTATGTCAGGACGGGGAATTATCTATAACGGTTTTTTAGATACACTGGTAAAAAATTGGGCTAAACCATTCTACTACAGCCGTGGTAATCACGAATACAGAGGAAATTCGCCGTCAAGCTATTTTGATATGTTTGCTAAAAACGGCAAATCCTATCAGTCATTTTCTCACAAAGGAGTGTTTTTCGTCATCATTGACACGGACGGTGATGTGAAAATCGGTGATGAATATTTCAATGAACAGCGTCAATGGTTTCAAAATGTAGTAAATAGCAACGAATTCAAAAATGCTGAATATCGAGTGCTTTTAAGCCATTTTCCGCTTATATCCACTCGCTACGGCGGCGGCAAAGAGGCATGGGAACTCATGGGAAGTATCAGCGAAACACAACGTAATGCTTTTGATTTAATGCTTGCAGGACACGTCCACCAGTACATCAAAGTTGAACCGCTCAAGGATAAATTGTACTCCACAAACAGCCGTTGGAACAATGTCAAAAAAACTGAACCATGGAATTTTCCGATATTAAGTTGTGAATTCGGCGGTTTTATGGCAATTGAAAAAACTCGAAATGAACTGCAAATTACCGTAATCGGAGCAGAGAAAAAACTTCTCGACAAAGTAGTTGTCCGAAAAAAAATAATGCAGAATTAAAAATTATCATTTGAGGCATGGACGCATGGAGGCATGGTGTGTCCGTTGAAAGGTCGTGACTTCGTTGGTCGAAGTTTTGTTTTTTTGTGGGGACTAACGCCGTCCCCACACCCCTACGCAAGGTCAGCGACCTTGACCAAAAGAGATGCGAAAATTTTTCAAATTTTCACATCTCAAAATTTTTATCCATATTCATGGACGAAGGCAACAACTTTTTCAACTTCCTGCAAATAATTGCATAAAAGTTAAAAAGTTTTCGCCTCTCGACACCTGCTTTCAAAAAAAACGTTGACAGGACAAAAGTACGAATGTCCCCATAATCAGCATGATTGTTTTTTCTGGATTCTTCGCTTCGCTCTGAATGACGAGTTTGGAATCGCTCTGCCGCCGTTGCAAAACTCTTTCAACGTTATGCAGAACGAAGTAAAAAATATTCAGAAAATATTTGATTAAATTATTTTTTCAAACGACGATAGAATCCCGGTGAAGTGTGATAAGTTTTTCTAAAGAGTTTTATAAAATATGAACTTGACTGGAATCCGCAATGCCATGCTATTTCATCAATAGTTAAATCAGTTTCATTAAGCATCTGAACTGCCTTTTTTAACCGCTCGGATCTGACGTATTCTGTAAAGGTCATATTCGAAAATTGCTGAAAAATTCGAGAAACATAACTCTCTGTAACCTTGAAATAAGCCGCCACCGCAGGACGATTTTGGTCTTCAAAAGGCAATTGTGCCAATAGATCAATTATTTTGTGCCACAAAGCATTCGCCTTGCCATATTCTGAGTACTTGGAATTTTTTATATCTCGGAGAAGCATAGCAAAAAGAACGTGCATAAGTTCCGACCCGACTCGACTTGCTGCCTCATCAACTTGCAAATTACAAATTAAATTAACCGTGTCAACAGTATTTTTTCGCAATGAATCCTGCAAGTGATAGTAACTATCAGGAATATAATGGGGTGTACCGATTTCCTTATGATTAGC
Source organism: Lentisphaeria bacterium (assembly GCA_017456285.1). GTDB lineage: Bacteria > Verrucomicrobiota > Lentisphaeria > Victivallales > Victivallaceae > RGIG5270. The sequence continues at coordinate 26,049 of JAFTJQ010000036.1, read as the reverse complement.
ATGGGTAATACGCAAGTAATTGGAGTGGCTGACAATTGCAATAGTTTCGTATGGTTTGTCCCAGCGACCGTTAGTTTTCACAAAAGGTTTCATAGCCAGAGTTTGTCCTGCATTAAATTCTTTTGCCGTATAATCACGACCGCTCCCGACATCTAACTGCAAAGTCCCGTTTGCCACATAGGTTATGCGATTAAAAGAGAGTGCATACCCCGGCATTTTATCATCTCCGAGGAAGCTGTCGGCAACTTCAACTCCGGCAAAATAATTCCTCTCAAGAATTTTCTCCAAAACTGCAATTATAGATTCCTGTGAATACGCCATAATCCAAAACTTTTTTTGTTCATAATTATATTATTTATATCATTTTTCACCCATAGACAGAATTGAAATTTTGTGCTATAGTATTAATATAATCAAAGTTTATATTTTTTCAAAAACAAAATTAAAAAAAAGGAAAAAATAAAATGAATTTTCTTAAAAACAATCAAATTTATCAAATAAATAATTTAAAATATAATCTCAAGCAGTTAATAATTGTATCATTTATGATGCTTATGGCGGTACAGATGCTTGCTTTAGTTGTTTATTGTCTGGCAGGTAATATCAAGCCAATCCTGCTCGATAGAGTAGGGGCGAATGCCAAACAAATTGCACTGGTAATCGGTACTATTCCGCAATTGGTTAATTTAATTGTTTGCCCGATAATCAGTACGATGAGTGACAAAACCCGAAGTCGTTTCGGGCGAAGAATGCCATACTTGATTATCACTGCACCATTAATCACAATCACTTGCGTATTAATTGCTTACGCTTCTGAAATCGGGAATGCTATTGCCAAAATAATTCCGTCACTTGCCTCCTATAACATGCCATTGATTGTAATGGCTTCTCTGATTCTCTTTTTTCAACTTTTGTATCTATTCCCCGGTTCTGTAGTTTACTATTTAATTGCCGATGTTATTCCCAAAGAGTGTATCGGCAGATATATGTCTATTTCGACCATTTTGGGATCGGCTTGCAACTTTTTATTTAACTTTTTCATCTTCAAATTTGCAGTGGAGCATGTAAAAATAACTTTTATTGTTTTTGGCGTGCTGTATTTAATTGCCTATTTACTGCTCTTCATTTTTGTTAAAGAGGGTGAATATCCTCCGATTACCGATAAAATTGATAAAAGCAAAAATACCGCGGTTAAAACTTATGAATATTTGACGATGTTCTTCCGTCAATGTTTTCAGCACAAAATTTTTATATTTCTCTTTATCTGTACCGGATTGAATAATGCTTCAACTATTTGCCGACTGATGTACAATGTGCTTTTTGCCACCAAAGACATCGGCATGAGCAGTGATTTTTACGGCAAAGTCATGGGAATCGGAGCAATTTGTGCAATGATTGCAGTATTTTTTCTCGGAAAATTAATGGATAAAACCCATCCGATGTTAATCTATTTTTTAGGCGGAGTGCTGGTAATTATGGCAAGTGCGGTCGGATATTTTTTCATCAATACGCCCAAAAGTTTCGCCATAATCGGAGTGGCAACTCAAATTGTTTACGGCATGCAGAATTTAGCATGTGTGCCGCTTCTAATCAGCCTTTTACCGCAGGATAAGTACGGTCAATTCAGCAGTGCGAACTCCATGGTAAACTCGGCGGCAGTATTTTTCGGAGCCATGCTGGGTGGATATTTTACCGATTTGTATGGATACAGAGTTATGTTTATCTGGGATTTTACAATAACCTTGCTTGCAACTTTCTCCCTCATAATTGTCTATAAAGAGTGGAAAAAATATGGTGGCAAAGCAAATTATCAATCACCTGTAATTCATTAAAACTATCTCTGTGCCTCGGCATAAAGTCTGGCGATTTCAGCAGTGAATCCGTGACAACAGCTTGAATCAACAATAGTTTTCTCCCACAAAGTCGCAGTTTGTTCTGCCATAAAGGCATAGTCATAACTGATTTCATCTCGCAGTTGTGAATAATAATGATATTGTGCCAAAAGTTCCAATCTTAATAACATTCCGATAAACATCGCTGATGGTGTTTGTTTGCAAGCAATATGAGTTCGCCCAAAAAGTGAATTTGCCAATTTTAACTCATGTTCTCTATTGAGATTACTTCCGAGGAATAGAGCATAATATTGCCCCGTTTCGCTAAAGGTTTTATCATGTAGATTATCAAAAAATTTTTCGCCGTCAAAGGCATGTGAAGTTATAAAATTTTTAATCCTTTTCGCCTGCTCCAAATATTCGCAATTATTATACCATACGGAAACGATTTCTAATGTTTTTGCAAAAAGAAAATTAGTAGGTATATTTACTCCGTGGGTATAATTATTAGCCTCTGACCATTCTATAAAATTCCAGCCGGGCAGATTCTCCAAAAGGCCATATTGATTTATATACGGAGCAAAAAAAGCAATAAATTGTTTAATTTTCTCCGCAAATTCAAGTTCAAACTCTCTTTTGCCATGACGCTTATTGCGATATTCATCAATTTGTAAAATCAACCACATCGGCCATTGAGGAATAAAAATATCTGTATTTGACGGGTAAACCATTGGCAGCATGCCATTGGGTAAATCTGGAAATTTTTCAGCAATTAAAAAGTTTTCAATGAAATCCTCCTCTATCCCTAAATTCCCTGTCAAAAAAAAGTTTGCCCTCGCCATGAAAAAGCTATCACAAAGCCAGCCGCCACGTTCTCTATCAGGACAATCCATGAAAACATCAAGTGTATTTTGTCGGAAAGTTTCAACGGCTGCCTGATAAACAATATTATCAAATGGGGGAGCTTTTATTAATTTTTTATCAAAAGCGTATTCTCTTAAATATCCATCTTTAATTTTCACTGCTCCTGCGGGGGCAATTACAGCAAAAGTCTGCATGGTATAGACTTCAAAAGTTTCAAAATTAATAGTTTCCCCACCTTTAAGTTTCAATTCAATAATGTTATTTGCCCACCATGAGCGAAAAGAAGGAATTTGTTCTTTGATAATAATTTCATCATAAACAATTCTGCATGTACAATCCATTTCCGCAGTAATAGAGAAACCTAAAAAACCTGTGTGGTTGCCATGAAAAATAAATTGTTGCAGTTCTTCGTTTCGCCCATGCCAGTAATATTTAACAAAATCGTTTTTCGGCATTTCAGGCAGAGGAAGTTCTACATAAATTTTAGTAGAAAAAAATTCTGCATGATACATTTGAGAGAGATCAGGCAAAGGTGATTTCCTCGCTAAAAAAGTAAAATCATCCTCAATATTTTTCAGAGTTAAAGCAGATGCAAGATTTTGAGAAAAATCGTAAGTTTCAATATAGTGTCTTGCCCCAGAGTGCTTAAATTCAGAAAAACTGCGATAAGGATGTTTTATCGCATAAAAGTGTTTGTTATTTGCGTCAGTATATTTAATTACCATTCCTGACTGATCGGAAATTTCAATTGCGGCAAAAGGGGGATTTGAATTGGTATAGAAACTATCACAATTGTAATAAACTATTTCAAATTCAATTAAATTTTTTGATTTTTCTAAATCAACTTGAACGCAATCAATTCTGGCATAATTATTCGCCGCTCTGGCAGGGCCGTATTGGATAACTTCTTGATTGATTTTCAATCGATACAATGAACTTGCCGCCACTTGGAAACTAAAACTCCCTGACGGCAGTTCAGCAAAAAGCAATATGGCGGAATTTTGCTTTTTATCACAATTTTCATACCATATTGCTTTGGCTTTGCGAAAAGAAATATCAGACATTTTACAACGCAGGATTGATGTCTTCAATTTCAATTTCTTTTCTGCTTTCCACATGACCGTCAACCCACAAAATATTGGTGAAGTCATTGTGCGGATAAGCGACACGGCTGGTGTCGGTGGGGCCGGCTTGAGCTTCAGTAGTAAAACTATGACCTGTATTAGCCGCTGAATTTTTGTGCTTATCTGCAATCATAGTAATCCCTGAAGCGTTTTTAATTTGACCTAAAGAAACGAAGTTATTTTTGCCTGCTTCTTTCAAATATCCGAAAACCAAACCATTCGGAATGTAACAAATTACACCATACTGTGAATTGTCAGAAAGATCCCAGTATTTACCGTAATTTTCAACTCCTTTGAAAACTCCTTCCTGGGTCGGGCATGACAGAATATGATACTCTCCGACCGGAAAAACCACGCTGGTACACCATTTGGCAGGATCTTTCCACGGCATTTGAACCATTGGCAGATAGTCATTGTTGTCCTGGGTATAGAACATGACATAAGTACCGATCTGTTTCAAGTTGTTTGTGCAAGTGATTGCACGAGCCTTTTCACGGGCCTTGTTGAGTGCGGGGAGCAGCATGCCTGCCAAAATTGCGATAATAGCGATTACTACCAACAACTCAATAAGGGTGAAATTCATAATTTTTTTCATTTTTTGTCTCCTTTATTGTTTAGACATTTTATACAACTTGCAAACGGAATACCGTCCTGATTGCAAGCGGAAAAGTTTTTTTTTAACTTCTCCTCTTTAACAGTACCGAATGCACTGCTAAATTCACTTAAGCATCCGCAAGTTCCCAGATACAATATTTTATATCTGACTGCGAATGCGAACTTGCTTCGTAATACATCGTAATAAATTTACCGTCATCCAATTCCGCAGTTGTCGGATACCCCAAATCATTACTTACTCCTTTATCATAAAGAACAATTTCTTCTCCCCATGAATCCCCTGAATTTTCAGAAATTCTGCACCTGATTCCATAAGGAGCATTGCGATAACCGTAGCTCATAAGCAATTTACCGTTTTTTAATTTCAGCAAATGAGCCGGATACCCTCCCTCTGAAACCACTTTCGGACAACTCCAAGTTCGCCCTCCGTCGCTTGAAATCGTTTGATAGGTGCGAATATTACTGAAATCATTTTGATCCCTGATCACTGCAATAATTCTGCCATCTGCCGCCTCAATTGCGTATGGTTCAAAACATTTGCTTACTGAATGCCCCTCGGCAATCGGCAATTCAGAGATAATTTCCCATGTTTTCCCGTTATCAAATGATTTAATGGCCACAATCTTGTCTCCGAGTCGAGACCCTTCATACATGTAAGCAAAAGAATTTGATTGCTGCCGCCCGACCAAAATAAGCGAACCATCGCTTAAAAGTGAAGCCCCATGGGGATTATTGGCAGCAATAGAATACTTTTCGCTCCAAGTAACTCCATTGTCATCAGAATAACGCATCCAAAACCCATGTTCTCGAGACAAAGTTTCAAGCGTAATCTCTTTTAATTTATCTCGCCAAGACTCCGGACGCTTATCCAAATTGCAGGATAACGCCAGAATATTGGTAAAATAGTTCATTAATAATCTTCCGTCAGCAGTTTTGCAGAGCCCTGCATCGCGGTCATCCAGTGGTCCATCGGAGAGTTTTGCTGTCATACTCCAGTTTTTGCCGCCGTCAATAGAGCGATACATATAGACTCTGCCGAAAGGGCAAATATGCGCCTCCCGCCCCCCTGAACAGACGGCAATCAATTCATTTTCACCATTGCCTTTAATTAAAGTAGGCCAGCCGTGGTATGAATTATCGCTATTAATTAAACCAGAGAATATGATATTTGCCTTTGTCATTATCTGCTCCCGACAATTTTTATAAGTTTTTCAATCATATTTGCTACTTTTTCTCTTGCTTTACCGTAATCGGAATTTTTCCAACCATTCGGCAAGTTAAACTCTCCTGAAGCGTACAATTGCCCTTTTGCATTAGTTCCGTACTCCTCAAATTTGGAGTCAATGAAAACTGATTTTGCCTCAAAAGTTTTTTTATCGAAACTTCCTGCAATATCGTCAAGAAGTTTTTGAGCTTCATCTGCTTGAGCGGTCAAATTTTTCGCTCTCGCTTCAGCAATTAAATTCTCCAAAGTAATGATGTAACGCAAATCATCAATACCCTCTCGCATAAGTTCGTAATTGAGGGCAACTCCGCCCTTTTTATTGCCTCTGGCGGGGAAAATATAGACCCAATCGACGCTCCCGTCCAAATCGGTGTAGGGATTCCCTGAATACCAATTCCACGCCCAAGTGAATTGACCTCTGGTATTTTTTCCGAAACTGCGGAAAAACCAACCATTAGCAAAACGCATCATCGCAGGCTGGGTAAAAGTTAAGCCGTTATTTGAATTATAAGCAATAAGTTCTTTGCCGTTTTCGGTAATTTTCTGCTCAATTTCATCCCATTTGTCAGCATAGAAAATTCCTCTGGTATTGTAGCGGAGAATAAAAACATCCACTAAATGACTCATTGCATCAATCTCTTTTTGAATCGGTCGGGTAGTTTTGTAATAAATATGATCGACATGGGTGGTTAAATTCATATCTTTCAAATCCTGCAATCTTTTAGTAAGTTGAGGAAATGTTTCCGGGTGAGAACTTACTTCATCAAAGCAAGTATAGACCCGAGCAGGCCACTCGTGCTTATTTGCGTAATCCTCAAGCGACTGCATGAGTTCTTTGTAGCGGTCAGGGTCAGCAAGGTGAATTTCAGTTGTCCCGATATGCAATCGACCGTGAAGATTATATTTTTTCATATATTTAACCGCCGTAATTAACGGAGATTTCTCGAAATCAATAACCTTATTCCCTGCCGCATCATTTTTGAAATTAATTGAGTTCATTACCACCAATGAAGTAAAATTATGGTCAGCTAAACTTTTAATTTCAGCTTCAATTTCTGCATCACTTTTGCCGTCAAAGCCAATCCAAAAACTTAAATCATACCCTTTTGCTTGAGCAAGTGAGAAATTTCTAACAGTCAATGACACGGGCAAAAGCATCTCGGAATTATCTGCTTTGATCAATAATTCCGCACTGTAAGTACCTGCAGGGATATTTTCAGGGGCTTGACAGACAATTTGAAGCGGCAAATTAGTATTTTTCTTTAATTCAACATCGCTGAATTGTTCCAAATATTGCGGAGCATTGATGAACTCCCCCGGACCATAATAGTTACTCACTCTTTTCGGAGTTGCTTTAACGGCAAAAAGTTCTGCTTGAATAGATTTCGGGAAACTTTTTTTCCATTCAATCGAGATGTTTTTCAAATCCTTAAGTGCAAAAATGCTGAATGCGATATTTTCAAATTCACCTTTGGCGGTTTTAGCACTTAAAGTAAGTTCGGGATTATCAACTTTGGGAATGGAGTTATCAAAAATTAAATCCATGTAATTATTTTCAGCAACGACGAAACCTCTTTGCTCTGAAGCAGCAGAAATTTTCGGCATTGGAGTTTTGTCAACATAATGACGTTCAGAAAAGTATCCGCTTTTAATTTGCTTGGCAATTTCCGCATCTTTGATTGAATCAAATTTTTCAATATCGTTGCCCTTAAAAATTTGTACTTTTTCCTCTGCTTGCGGTTCGATTTTGCGAGTTGACGCAGGAACAAATTTGATGTATCCGATGTAAGCATTTTCGCCCGTCGGCGTCAAAGTCAATGTGACATCATCCATTTTGACATTTTTGAAAAGCGGAATTTCATGGTTAAAGTGATTCTGCCCATCGGCTTTCAAAGTTCTGACGATTGCAATATTTTGATTATCACTCAAACTGAATTTGACAGACCCATATTCACCGGAAATTCTCATTCCCATGTAAATATCATAATTACCCTTTAAGTTGGGATTATATGAAATTGACCCGATATTAATATCTCTCGGCGGGTGCAAGACAGTTTTTCCATCTTTCAAGAAAAAATTTTTATTGCGGATACTCCACTTTTTTTCAGTGCCGGGTCCGGTAACGATTTGGATTTTTTGCTGTTCATTAAATTTGGTAAAATCGTTTACCCAAACAGTACCTTCCGGGTTATCAGGGATTACTCGAGACTTTTTTTTTACAGTTTCGACTTTTGCGGGAGCTTTGTACGGCTCAAGAATCAAGTTGTAAAACGCTCCGGTAAAAGCATATCCGCCCATTTGTCCGATTCGCAAAGGCTTGCCGTTATTGAAGTCAAAATTTCCGGTGTACTTGTAACGGTCAACTTCTTCGCCGTCCAAATAAGTGATAACTTCTCCATTGCCGGCAAAAATTTCAAGTTTGTATTCACGCATTGAATTAATTTTGATTTTGCTTCTGAGTGCATACGCCGGGGTTATGCCCTTCAAATAGATAAGCACTCTTCCGTCACGGTAAACCATTACGGAATAACCTTGATCAAAGTTGTCGCCTTTAGTTACCAAATTCGCAAATTGTGATTTATTAATCTTGGATAGGTCAACCATAAAACGGCAAGACAGATAAAATCCGTCATTAAATGCCAATTCAGGAGTATCGGCAACTACGACTCTACCGCCATTCTGCATAGTCAGAAACCAACCACGATCATCCTCTCTCGCCCATTGAGAAAACTCACTTTGATAAATTTGTCCATTCATTGCAGGATTGGTATTTTCCTTCACCCGCTTATAATTACCGCCGTCATTGAACTTCCATTCAAAAGCAGAAACTGCTCCCAAAATCATAATAAATGCGACTGTGAAAACTGATTTTCTAAAATTTTTCATAATCATCTCCTTAAAATAAATTAGGTTAAGTTATAAATCCCTAATGTCTTTGTTAGTATTATAGCATATAAAATGACTTTTGACAATATGAGAAAAATGCAATAAATAATACAATTATGCACAAAAACACAATATTTGCTTTTTAATAGCTATAATCGATTAATAAGTAACAACTTTAATTTTTTTGTTATCCACCTAACTCCTTCCGTTTTATTTTTCTTAAATCGATATTTCAATTTTTCATTTCATTAAAATACCATCACCCGATATAATTTATTATACTACAAAAAAATACATTTGCAATAGCACGAATATACAAAAAATAATACGTTTATAAACAAACCTTTTCCCAGTAGATTATTTGCTTTTTTTAGGGGGGGGGACTATCATCGTCATCACATCTCCTAACGCAAATTACTATCATGGGGAAAAGTTTGGTAGACTATGAAGCTTTGGCAGCAGAAGACTCATGAAACAAAAATTTAGAGCCATAAAAAGTGACGGCTGCATTCATCACACCGATATTAAATAACATAAAAACATCTCCTTTTTTAATTAAAAAGAGATGTCAATAAAAAAGCACCTGCTATCACTAATAGCAAGTGCTGATAAGAAAATTAAATTATTTAATACTAATAAAGCCTATTTTTTTGCCATAAAAAACTTATCTGCATTTTCCCCAAGGGCATTTGCCAATTTTTCAGCAGCCTTGCGTGTTAAATTGCGTTTGCCTGACTCATAAGCAGAAATATTAGTTTGAGTAATACCGCTTTTTTCTGCAAGTTCTTTTTGGGTTAAACCGTGTTTTAAGCGATAAGAAGCAACCATTTCACCAGGCTTAATATCTGCAAAAAGTTCACTATCAAAAACATTAATTGCTTCATCGATGATGTTTTCAGAATCAACCAATACTTCAACCTGATATTCTTTCTGCAAGTATTTAATAATTTCATTAATACCCTTGTTATTTCCTGCGAGAGATAACTCAATACGGGGCGTTTTCACGAGAGCCAACATAATAAACCTCCACTGTTATAGTTTCATTTTCATAAGTCCAACAAGCAACATAGTGATAATTCAAATGACAATGGTGCTTGTTTTCGCCAAGTTTTGAATAGTTATGCCAAGAAGTTTGTATCGGTCCTTCGGTTGCTAAATCTATTGCCAATGCCCGAAAAAGCGTTGTAACTTCTGACGGTAATTTTTTTAGATTTTTCGAAACTTTCTTTTTTATTGTTACATTATACATATTATTTTTCCTTCTTTACTGTAATATAGCATAATATATCAATTTTTTCAAGTGGATTTTGATATATTTTTGATATTTTTTCTAATTTTTTACGATATTTTCAAGTTTTTTCTGGCGATTGGAGATGATTTGCTGCAATTTTTTATTATTATTTAACGATTCACGGCTGGTCTTTAGAATAATATCAGGAAATAAAGGATTATCTTTTGCTACGGCGGCGTCTATGATTATAGTATGAATTTTAAGAATAAGTGTTTTAATATTTAAGTTGTCTCCAACAAAAAAATATATAAAATAACTTTTTCTCCCCAAATTATAAGAAGCATATAATGAACATTTCAAAAATTTTCTAATAAAATAAAATCAACTCTTGATTTTTTCTATTTCGGGGTTAAAGTATAGTGAATAAAAAAAGGAATTACATTATGAATTTAGGAAATATTATTATTTTATCGGGCCCGAGCGGAGTTGGCAAATCAACTCTGATCAAGGCGATCCGTCAGGAATTACCCGATTTGCGTTTTTCGGTCTCCTGCACCACCAGACCGCCGAGAGTCGGCGAAGTCAATGATGTGGACTACCACTTCCTGACCAAAGAAGAATTTATCCGCCGTCGGGAGAATAATGAATTTGTGGAGACTGCCGAAGTTTTTGCAAATTACTACGGCACTCTGAAAAGCGAAGTGCTTTCAATTGCCGAAAAGGGTGAAAATGTCCTGCTTGATATTGATGTTCAGGGGGCATTGCAGATTAAAGATGCGTGCGTAGCGGATGAAAAACTTGCCCGTTGCTGCGAATTTATCTTCATCGTGCCGCCGTCATTGGAGGAACTTGAACGCCGTTTAAGAGGTCGTGCGACTGATTCCGAAGAGCAAATTTCATTGCGGTTGAGCAAGGCAAAGCATGAGTTGTCCTTCTGGCACGAGTACTCCTACATCATTGCAAATAAGGATGTGGAAATTGCGGCAAGTGAACTTCTCTCGATAATCAAAAACTTTTCGCTGCAAAGCAAAAAATTTACCAAGGAGCCTTTCTGATGAAAAAAAATATCGTTCTCGGTGTTACCGGCGGAATTGCGGCTTACAAAAGTGCCGAATTGTGCAGTATGCTCGTTAAAAACGGTTTTGAAGTCAAAGTAATTATGAGCCGAAACGCAACTCGCTTCGTTACTCCTTTGACATTTCAGACTCTCTCCAAAAATGAGGTTGCCGTCGAACTTTTTGATATTGACGACTGGAAGCCTGAGCATGTGAATTTAGCGGAATGGTGCGAACTTTTCGTCGTTGCACCGGCTACTGCAAATTTTATCGGCAAAATGGCAAATGGGATAGCCGATGATGCGATCTCAACTTTTGCAATCACCTGCGATTCCATTAAGTTAATTGCTCCTGCCATGAATCCAAAAATGTGGCAAAATCCTGCGGTACAACGAAATTGTGAAACCTTGAAAAATGACAGCGTTATTTTCATAGGACCTGCTTCAGGGCATGTTGCCTGTGGCAAAGACGGTGTCGGCAGGATGTCAGAAGTTTCAGAAATTTATAACGAAATTGTGAAGTATGCCGAATAAATTTGAAGCTGAATTTCTGAATAAAGTTTTGCCGTTGCTTAAAACTTCCGCAAATGTGATCATCCCGCCCGGCGATGATTGTGCCGGAGTAAAAATTGACGGTGCGAATAAAATTCTATTGCTGGCTTCCGACCAGATAATCGGCAATGTCCACTATTTCCAGAACTCAACTCCGCCCGAAAAAGTCGGTGCAAAGTTGCTTAAACGAAATTTAAGCGATATTGCGGCAATGGGCGGTAAGGGCTTGTATGCACTTGTGAATATCGCCAATGGGGGATGCGATTCGGATTATCTCTATCGATTTATGCAGGGAATTAATGAGGAAGCTGGAAAGTACGATATTTTGATTATCGGCGGAGATACGGGACACTTTGTTGCAGGGAGTTCGGCACAATCAAGTTCACTCGTGGCGTCTTTAACGATCATCGGCGAAGCTGATGAGCAAAAAGTTGCCTGCCGCCAAAATGCACAGGACGGGGACTTAATTTTTATTACCGGCACAGTGGGCGAATCATTGGCAAATGAGCATCACTTAAACTTCACTCCACGATTGCAGGAGGGGCAATTCCTGACCGAAAATAATTTTAGCTGCTGCATGATGGATATAAGCGACGGGCTGCTGCTTGACTTGAAGCGGATGTGCCGACTGTCAAATATTTCTGCAAAAATTAATCTATCACATTTGCCTTTACGAAATAAGGAGTTAAATTATAAGCAGATAAGTTGTGGAGAGGATTATGAGTTGCTTTTTGCCGTGCCGAGAGAGCGAACAGAAATTTTGAAACAAACGTGGAAAAGCGATTTTGCACCGCTGACGTGTATCGGAGAATTTATAAAAAATAATGAAGTTGAAATTTACGATCAAAATAATAACATTATAACTACAGGTGATTTAGGATATGAACATTGAGTTTGAAACTTTTATCAGTAAAAACGAACAGGATACTGCTGATTTTGCTAAAAAAATTGCTGAAATGGTCAGCCCCGGAACGGTTATTGCTTTGTACGGTAATTTGGGTGCAGGCAAAACCGTATTTTCACGATCATTTGCCAAAGCAATCGGAGTCAAAGAGAACGTAAGCAGTCCGACCTACACCATAATTCAGGAGTACAAACTTGACGGACAATTCAGTTACCTCTATCACTTGGATCTGTACCGCATAAATAATTCGCGTGATGCACTGGCATTCGCAGTTGATGAGTACCTGAATGACCGAAACTCATACTCCTTGGTCGAGTGGCCCGAAAGAATTGAAGATATTCTTCCCCCCGATACCATAAAAATTATGATTGAACACCAAACCGACGGTTCAAGAAAAATCTATAAACTCTAATTTTTTGTGGGGACTAACGCCGCCCCCACACCCCCACGCAAGGTCAGCGACCTTGACCAAAAGAGATGCGAAAATTTTTCAAATTTTCACATCTCGACACCTGCTTTCAAAAAATCCGTTGAAAGGTCGTGAGGGCGGTGGTTGCTATTATAATTCTGGATTCTTCGCTTCGCTCTGAATGACGAGTTTGGTTTGTCTTTGTCTCCGTGGCACAATATATAGCCGTCATGCAGAGGAGCGAAGCGACGAAGCATCCAGCCACGAGCCGTTCAGGCTCGCACTTTATCGTTCTTTAATGAGCAACACCTACAATAATTTATAATTCCCCTGTCCTCCATAGCCTTTGGCGAAGGAGGATAATTCTAAATTCTCCTGTCCTCCATAACTTTGGGTGACGGAGGATGCATTCTTAATTTTTGTGCAGGGAATTTATTGCCGATGTACTCAATTGCTTCTTCTTTGGAGTTTAATTCCTTATTCAATTGAAGATCATAGACTTCGCTCAAAATCAGACTAAAGTTTTTGCTTGGCTGATAACCTAATTTTATCAAATCTCGCCCCAAAATAAAGGGTTCCGGCAATTGGGTGTTTCCTGACAACTCAATTACTTTCTCAAGCAATAAATTAAAACTTTTTAAGTCGCCGTGACAACTTATGCAGTCAATTCGATTCAGTTCAAGTTCGAGAGTGAAATTCGGATCGCCGATTATTTTCAGAACTTTAGCCTCTTTCATCTGCGGAATATTAGCAAATCGCATGTGATTTTGAATTGCCTTTTTAATTTTCTGCATTGAATCGTTAGCAAATCGCAATCTCTGCATGAGTTTCTCTGCAAGTACGCTTCCTGCCATTTCATGTGAATAAAAGTGAATGCCGGTTTCGTCGCATGAAAAGGTCTCTTTTTTGCCGATGTCATGCAGTAACACGCTCCAAATCAAATTCAAATCTTTTAATACTGTATGGCGTAACATAATCATGGTGTGTTCAAAAACATCGCCCTCGGGGTGGAATTTTGGGTTTTGCTTCACATTTTCAAGCTCGTACACTTCGGGGAGAATGTACTTCATAACTCTGCTTTTTTGCAGTAATCGCATGGTGTATTCCCGATTGTCATTAAGCAGCATCATGTCTAATTCAGATTTTACTCTTTCGGTGGAAATTTCAGCACATTTTGAACTTAAATTCCTAATTGCTGTCATCGTATCTTCGGTGATGGCAAATCCCAAACTTCCTGCAAATCTGATTGCTCGCAGAATCCTCAAATAATCCTCGGAAAATCTCTGCATCGGACTGCCGACAGTGCGGATTATCCCCTTGTACAAATCATCTATGCCATTATGAAAATCAATTACTTCCTCATTAAATACATCAAAAAGCATAGCATTGACAGTAAAATCCCGGCGGAGACTATCGACTTCGAAACTATCGGTAAATTTAATCTCCTGCGGGTGACGTCCATCCATATAATTTCTTTCGGCACGGCAACTGGCAATTTCATAATTGAAGTTACCGCATTTGACAATTACTACTCCGAAAGCGGCACCGACTTTTTCCGCTTCGGGGAAAATTTTTAAGAGTTCGTCAAAGTTGCAATTTGCCACAATATCGATGTCTTTAATTGGTTTATTAAGCAATAAATTTCTTGTTGCTCCGCCGACAATGTAGGCATTGCTGCCATTTTTTTTAATTTCAGCAATCAATTTTTTCGCACCTTGAAAAATCGGGGTGTCGGGATATTTCAGTGATACTTTTTGCATTAAAATTTCTCCACTTTTCCGCAACGACTGAAGATTATAAAACACTTAATGTCGGCGACGGTAATTTTTAATATTTGAGCTAAAACTGTACGGTATAACTCTAACTGCTGTTTGTATGATTGCAGTTTGGTATCATAAGTTGCTTCATCTACGATACTAGTTTTGTAGTCAATTAATTGGGCTGCTACCACATTATTTGACTTGTCTCGAATCAGATTTACGCGGTCGAAACAACCGCTGACCCAGCAATTATTGACGATACAATCAAATTTTTTCTCAAGCCAAATGTCCTTGGTATTAGAACTTGTAAGAAGTTCTCGAATTTCCGGGCTATCCATGCAATTTTGAATATTGATTTTTACTTCATCGTTGATATTTTCCGGTAGTTTAAAATCGTTGATATTGGTAATTTGAGCTAAAATTTCATGCACTTTATTGCCCAAATTGCTTGCGGTGTTTTCTTTCGGCAAGTTGAAATAAAGTCGTTTTTTGCCTGAATCACTCGGTTCGCTTCCATCAAGTTTGGAAGGGTTGATTCTTTTTCTTCGCAAGTGGTTACTTTTATCGCTTGACTCGTCAATAAAAGAGAACTCTAAAACTTTCTCTGTTTTTTCTGCATCTGATTGTTTATTTCGCTCAATCGGATATTCAGCTTGCCACTTCGACATGTCTTCATAGAGGTCTTCCAAACCGATAATGCAAGTGGCAGTTGCGTCAAAGCTGAGAGATCCGGCGATAAATTTGGAAATAGTGTAAGTATCGCCATTAGTATTAAGCAGAGCATACATTCCGTATTTGGCACGAGTCAATGCAACATAGGCAATACACAGAGACTCAAAAGATTTTTCTTCGCATTTTTTATCAATCAATTTTTTAGTTGTGTCACAAGTCAAATGTTCATTTCGAAATGGATAAAAAAGATTTTTATTCTCTGTATCATAAAGATAATCAGGATGTTTATAATCTATGTCATTAATTTTTTCTGTCGAACAATCAGCAGCATAGAAGCAAAAATCAAAGGTTAAGCCTTTGGAGGCAAATACCGTCATCATTCTGATTTTGCCGCTTCCTGCCACATTTCTGCTTTCATGTGCCTTGATAAATTCAGCAAATTCGAGAGTGTCGCAGCGAGAACTATGATGTTCAAAAGCATTTGCTACACTTAAAAGGTTATCGAGATTAGCTAAAGTTAAATAGTCACTAATCGCTTGAGTTTCAGCATTATCAGCACCGTAAATTCGGTGCAGAGATTTTAATTTCTCAATAAATTTGATAATTATGCGGCTGATACCGTAATTATTTAATTCCTCATTCAGCGAGCGGAATTCCTCTTCGCTTTGCGGCAGGAGATGTCGCACTGCCATATCCATGGAAGCATGTTCGTAGTGCATCGTCGATGCAGGGTGTTGCAGATATATCAAAAGCGAAGCGATTGCCTTTAAGAAATTATTTTCTGAAATACTCTCGCTGCCTTCCCAAACGACTTTATTTTTTAAATTATCAAATTCTGAAAGTTTTTTTTGTAACTCTATCCCGTGATTGTTGTTTTTAACTAAAATCGCACAGCTGTAGCCTTTTTGCAAAATTTCCAGTCTGTTGATTTCTGAATAGATAATTTCTGCGTAAGTATCAAGTGCATTTTTTGCTGTCACCTGCTTGGCAATGAAAAAACTTTTGTATGGTTTACTTGATTGATGTTCTTCAAAAATATCACTCCATTCAGTGATTGTATTTTGCGGTAAATCTATTTGCTTTTTGACATATTCAGGATTAAAAATCTGATTTATTGCTTTGCAGATATTGTTGCCGTAGCGATAGGATGTTGCTAAAGATTGTGAAGCATCTAACATCATTTCCTCGCTTGCTTCGCCGAAAAGATTTTTGTCGCCTGCTCGCCAAGAATAGATCGCCTGTTTGGTATCGCCGACTAAAAATATACTGCGTTCCTCGTCAATTCCCATCATGTTGCTCAATACCTGCCATTGCAGTCTGGAGGTGTCTTGAAATTCATCAATCAGCCAGTGCTTGCATTTGATATTCATACGGTAAGCAACATCTTGAGCCCAATCATTATCTTTGGGGGCAAGTAATTTCGGTAAATCTTCAAAAGTTATGTAGCCTTTATCGTAAAATTCCTCTTTGTAGAGCTCTCGGTATTTGTTATAAATATCGACAATTCCCTCTGCTTTGATTGCACTTTGGGTAATTAAAATATCTCTTGCCAAACTCAAAATGGCAATAAATTCTTTTTTTACCGGAGCGAAATGCCAGCCTGTTTTATAGCCATCAATCGGCTTATCCTGCAGTAATGCTTCCCAGTTTGCGAAAAAAATACGCAGAGTTGCCAATTCTTTGACAGAAAAAATAGTATCTATTGTCAAATTACCATTGACAATTTTATCTAAAAGTTCTTTTAAGGATGCTTCTTTTTTGGTGCTGTTTTTATATTTCTTAATATCTTGAAAATGATTGTCGCATATAGTAAAACAGTCATTTTGCTGCAATTGTTTTTGCCTTGCTTTAATTGCCGCATTATCTAATTTATCGGGATAAGCAATATTTTCAAAGTTCGGGTGATTAATATAGAGAGCATCCATCATTTTTAGCAAATTATCAACCGTATCAAAAATATTTTTATTTTTCTCGCCTGTTTGTGCCAATTGATAACTTTCCTGTATCATTTTGATTAATGCTTTATCGGATTTATTTCCGAAAAGTTTGCGAATTATTTTTTTCTTTAAATAATTTTTCATCTCGCTATCGACAATGGTGCAATTGCCGGGCAAACCGAGCTCAAAGGGGAAACTTTGAACTACTAAATTCATAAAACTGTCAATGGTATTAATTTTGAGAATGCTCATGTGATAAAGTAATTCTTTTAATATATCCAGCATCTCCTCGCGATTAATTTCCGGTACATCAAATCCTAATTTTTTTAAGTTGCAATTCAATTCATCGTAACTATTATTTTTGAGTGTTTTATAGACATGCTCTAATAGTTTAGTGTAAATTTCTGCCGTTGCAGCTTTGGTAAAAGTCATGGTATTTGCACTATGAAAAAAATCTGTATTCAATTTGCGTTCTTTAATAAACATTGCTAAAAGTCGCAATGTCATAGTGTAAGTTTTGCCGCAACCTGCTGATGCTTTGATTGCCATAGATGGAATTGTGGTATTATCGGTCATTATTACTTGTCTCCGTTATTTCTAAATTATCTTTATTTTGTCTTATTTAAAGTTCGGCTCTGCAAAATTTTCCATTGATACTTTGCCGAGCAGTTCCAATATCTCGGCTTTGTATTTTGCATTGAAGTTCGGTTCCCAGAATTTTCGTTCAAGAAATATTTTGGTTGCAGCTTTTTCTAATATTGTTAAGGCATCTTGTACAAAATAATTTACTTTGAAAAATCTTTTTTCACCGCCCAGTTCTTCACTTGCCGAGAGTGTAAAATATGCCGTTCTAATTTCATAGTTATTAATATTGAAATTGCAGTCGATTTTTTTCATTTGCTCTTCAATGAGTTCGGGATTATTTTTTATAATAGCCGCATACAATGGTAATTGCACGTCTGAAAAATACCATTTTTCCGGAATTTTTTCTGTGTTGCCGAAACGAGTATTAAGTTCTATGCCGTCATCAGTTAACTCAAAAAATTGCCAATTACGCCACTCGGATTCATCTTTGCTTGTAACCTTGGAAATATGCGAAGTGAATGGATTTTTTTCTTTGGTTGTTGTTTTGTAATCTAATAATTGAATAACCTTGCGAGTTATTCCGAAATTATCGACTTCCTCGAAGTAATCGATTCGGTCAATTTGCCCCTTAAAAAAGATATTGGCAAACTTTTGGTTGCCGACAAATTTATCCAAAGGAATTTTGAAAGGTAATTCCGTTGCAATGATATGGAAATTGTCTTTATTTTGCAAATATTCAGTATGGTGTCTTGTAAAATTGAACAATATTTTTAACATATTGGCTTTTTGAATTTCAATTAAAGCATTCTGCAAGTTTCCGTAATTTTTTCTCATAGAAGTCTCTAAAAGACGTTCAAGTTTTTCCCCGCTTATAGTGGAATTTAAGTCGTTTTGACCTTCTCGCAAAACTTCATGGATAATTGTTCCTGTTTGATTATTTTCCAATTCTGAATTGCGGTCATTAATCTCTTGATTGCGATAAGTTTCCTGCAAATAAAACTTGTAGGGGCAATCCAAATAAGTTTTTAAACTTGAAACGCTTATAGTGTTTTTCTGCAAATCAGCAATGTGGGGATAATACTTGAAATATTCTTTATTTTTGTTGTTTGATTTATCGGTAATATTTTCATATAATTTGCCTGAAAATAACAAGTTGCAACTATTAATCAAAGCATCATCATCGAGGTAGAAAAGCAAACGGGCAGGCTTCAAAATATCGCCCGCATTGTTGCTTCTGCCAATCATAATCCCCAAGTTGTGAGCTTTTGTCAAAGCATAAAAGCGATAGATGTCGGTTGCATGACGGTTTTTCTGCGAGGTAAATGATAGTGCTTCTCTGACTTTTTCCGGGATAAAGAGGTTATTTGACTCCGAGCAGTTGAAGTTTTGCTCATTCATACCGGCGATTAAAAGGTTTTTATCCGCAGCCCACGAGAGTTCCAAAAAACCTGCTAAGTTAATTGCTTCGCCGTTGTCGCCTTTGAAAGTCAATTCTTTATCTCTCAAAGCAAATTTAAGCAACTCAAGTTTAAGTTCTTCATCTTGCAATTTTGCAAATTCTGTAATTAATTTTTTGAGTTCGTTAAGTTCCTGTTCGGACTTGTCAATATCTAAATTAGATAAATCATTTTCTTCGCCGATTTGAGTTAAAATAGACCAAGCCGCTATCAACGTGTCATCATTTTTATTTAAAATGTTATTCCATGATTTTATTTCAGCTAAAACTTTTAGGACTAATTCATCTTTTTCTGCAAATTTTTCCAAATTTGTGAAAGAGTCAAGCAGGTGATCTGCTTGCAAATTATCCAAAGTTTCTAAAAGTTTTTTGTAGTTAAAATTTTCAATTTTGCAAGATAAGTAATTGCTGATTAAACCATTACGAATCAATTTTGCCGTCTGTTCAAATGATACATTATAAATATCAGTTTTCAGTGACAAAATTTCCAGAAATAGATTTGTCCACGGACAAGTGCTTAATTTAGCACTGTGGGGCGAATATATTTTGATTTGATTATCAGCAGAGTTTTTAAGCAAATATTCCAAATAGGGGATAATTTCAGACGATAACACCCCGATACATGACGGCAAAGATTGCGTTGAGCTGTCACTTATGAAATTATAAATTTTTTTAGCCATATCAATGGGCTTGTCGTATTCTGCTATTTGTGTTTCAAAGTCCAAATTGAGTTTAATTTTTCTTATTTCATCGATTTTTACATGTCCGAATTCGTCAAAAAGTCCAAGTTCGCTTTTTGAGACATTCAGGTACAATTCAATTTCGACATCCTTTAGATTGTTTAAGCAATTAATTACACTTTTTTTAAGTTCACAGCAGTCAAGCAAAATAATTTTTTTGATATTTTTATCAGTTAATTGCGTTTGATTGATATTCCACAAAATCAGATCTGCTTCATCGCAGAAATTATCAGTTTTAAGTTCAATGAATTTTTCTTCATACTGCAAAAACTCTTCAAATCTGAAGTTCCTCTCTGCCTCTGAATCCCATGGTTTATTTTTGTTTTCATCATAAAAATCACGGCAGTTAAGTCCTTGTTCCAGAGCAATATCTTTCCGTAAGTGCTGGAACATTTTGCAGACAGCAAGTTTCCAAGCGGTATTGTTTTTTTGTCTATCCCAAATGTTATTTTTGAAGATATTTTCACCGAAGTTGTTTTGCATTTTATCTAAAACTTGATACCATATTTCCAGAGTTTTTTCTTGAGAGAGTGATTGTTTATTGGGAATTTGATTGTAAATAAAATATTCAGGTAAAACTGTATTAAGCGATAAAACTCCGCCTTGAGGTGCAAAAAGTTCGGCAATTTTTTCTCGAAAAATACGCGATGCTTCCTGCGTGGGTAAAACAAAAAGATATTTGCTGAAGTCGATTAAACTATTGCTTTTGAGAGACGGATCTTCAGCTGCAATTTCAGTAAGCAAATCGGTAACTGCTTCTAAAAGTACTTTGTAGTTATTATTGTTTTTCTGTAAAGATTTAATTTTCATATTATTCATGTTGCTTCCTTTGATGTTTACTATCTATTTGAAATAATAACATGAAAAATTCAAAAGTCAAATAAAAAAACGGCTTTTAAGAAATATTTTTATTAAATATTTCATAATTAAAAAATCGAGTATCTCTCTCTCTGAATGACGAGTTGGGTTTGTCTTTGCCTCCGTGGCACAATATATAACCGTCATGCAGAGGAGCGAAAGCGACGAAGCATCCAGTCTACGAGCCGTCAGGCTCGCACTTTGTCGCTCTAAAGAGCGACACCTACAATAATTTATAATTCTCCTGTCCTCCATAGCCTTTGGCGACGGAGGATGCATTCTTAATTCTTAATTTTATAGGACACTTATATTTTTTTGTGGTTTGATAAAAAATTTGCTTGCTTTTTGGTTTTTAAGGAGTTATATTAACCTTGATAAATATAAAAAAGACAGTCTTTAATGTTATAGGAGTGTATTATGTCGACTGTAGAAATTTATAAAGATGGTAATCTAATATCTTCAGGTGATGAGTTAAGCGATATCGTGCTGGAATCAGGCATGTCTATGTATGTTTCTCAATATGGTTCAGTATCTAATATTACTGTCAGCAGGGGGGCTGAATTACAAGTTTTATCCGGTGGCAAAGTTGAGAATATAACTTATGACCCATGGAGAGGTACAGTTGTTTCTTCTACGGGAGCAAAAATAACTTATGCTTCAGCTGATGCTGGCGTGTACTATGGCAATATAAATAGCGGATTGATCAGCAAGGGTAACTATATCGAAAATCTTGAACTCGGCAGTGGCGATGAGTGTTTTGTCCGTGCTGACGGAGCGGTTGGAGAAGTTTATGTTTCCGCCGGCGGTTATCTTGAAATATATGGGAAAGCCGACAAGGTTACCAATTATAAGGGTTCTGTTTATGTTGGAGATAAAGGAAGTGCGAATGTGCTTCATAATCCTTTTTCCAATGCGGTTACAGCTCATTATAATGCCACTGTAACATATTTTTCAAGTGGGGTTTGGATAGAGGAATATACTCCGACAAAAAATATTTATTATGGAAGTAATTTATCAATAAACAATGATGCCAGAGGATACGTTTATGATGGCGGCAAAATTAGCGATGGGATAATTGGAAATCAAGTAATAATGTATTCCGGAGGAGTTATAGAAAATACTGATGTCGGTCCAGGCGGTGAAGTGAAAACTTCCGGCGGGATATTGCAAAATATGAATGTAACAAGTGGGAAAGTGTATATTTCCAGTGGAACGACAGCAACTAATATTTCTTTATATGAATTGGGCAGTATGTATGTTTATGATTCTGAATCTCATGTAAATAATGTCAAAGTTTATGAATCAGGACAGTTTACGGGAAGTGTAGATAATATAAATATTTACCAAGGCGGTTCGGCATATATTGAGAGAGGGAGCGGTATTTATGTTTATAGCGGCGGAAAATTGTCTGTTGCAGGTGATGATAATTCCATAGCAAGTTTAGACAATGCAATTTTGGATGTCTATGGTAATTGCAGCGTCGATAATAATGCGGGTTGCAGTCTAAATGTTGCGAGCAATGCTGCGATTACGTTTGAAAAAGATGTGGATTTTGTTGGCACTTCTACCAAGAGAGCGTTACGCAATAGTGGAACTTTAATCGTTAATAATTGCGAGACCCATGTAAATAATTATCATTCTCTAAAAGATGATAATATGGGAAGTTTTACTATCAATGGGGATGGTGTTTTTAATGCACCGATAGCAAACGGTGGAGAAATTATTGTTAATAAAAGTGTTATTTTTTTTGATAGTTACAACACGACTGCTTACGGCGGAGTTTTGACAATTAAAAGTGATGCAGTTGTTTCTTTCCATAATGAAATCAATTTAACCAACAATACTAAAACACTGATTACAAATGATGGGACTATAGATTTAAATTTAAGTAACCGTGCAGATAAAAAATCAACTGCTCTCATTAATCGTTATGATAAAATTTCAGACGAAAACGGGAAATATACCATTACCGTAAATAGTAATCAGGCAAATGGCACATATTCTTTAATAGGAAATGCCGCTGCTTTTGATAAAACAATTACTATAAAAAATAGTGTCGGAAGCATTTTAGGGAATCTGACAGTTGATGCGCCTTTGAATGTGAAGGGCAAATCGTATTCATTAGGTTTCTTTTCTGACAATGTACTTTGCTTAACAATTGCAGCTTCTGCGGTTTCGGAAAGAAAAACTGTAATGCGAGGCGGAACTAATTTTACCCTTGATCTTAATTCTGAAATATTTGATGGAGAAAATTTGCGATATACTATCTCCAATCACCCCGCATGGATTGCTATTGACGAAACAACCGGCACTTTGAGAGGAATTGTGGGACAAATTCCTGACTCTGCCAGCGGATATGGGAAAACCGAAGTTATTATCAAGGCATTAGACAATGTGAATATGGTACAAGAAGTTGTTTTGGCAATGACGGTTATTCCTGACTTGATTACCGGAGATATAGATAAATATAAATTTTCTATGACAGATGTAATTGAGTATGTTTTGAGACGAGTTAATGAGAGTGAAGATGAAAATACTTTTGCCTTATCTTTCAATGATGTGGCATTTGAACTTTTTGGAATTAAAGCGGAAATGTCTGATTTATCTGCTTCGGTGACGGATACGGGGAGTGACTATGAATTTAAGCTTGGAAGCAAAATTGCTTTGTCGATTTTTAATCCGACAACTTCCGCTGATGATCGCCCGAAATTGGTTGTTGACTTCGGCTCAAGTGATGAAGAGAGCGGAGAGGAAAAATACATTAAACTAACTACTCCGCACGATTTTGCTTCGCTCAAAATTGATATAGTAGGGGAAATGGGATTTGAAAACTTTTCACTGGGGGCAGGCTTTAATCTCATCAAAGGTGCGATTTCGGTTAATACCGAGGAGAACTCTTGGGGCGGCGAAGTAAGTTGCGAATTTTCATTCTTAAAGGGTGCGGAAATTTCAGGGAGTTTTGAAGTTGATGATGGCAAAGTTGATTCAATTTCGGTAGGAGCAGATGACCTTAATATTGCCTTGGGTGCGAGCGGATTTTTCTTGAACAGCATTGAGGGCGGAGTAGAAAATATCGCAACTCCTGCTAAATTGGAACTTAGTGGAAAAATGAAATTTTCTTTCGGTCCGGAAATTTTAGATGTTGCGTTGTTGCAATTAACTTTGGAGGGTTCAGTAAGTGCCAAAGAACTTAACGGAGTTGCTGATTTGGTGATTTTAGATGGTTTTGTCGGCGGAGCAGATGTTAATATTTCTATTGACATGATTGATGGAGTTGCTGAAATTTCAGGCGGTTTTGATTTAATGTTCGGTATTGCCTCGATTGAATCAACTATGACGGTTACCAAAAAAACGATTACGCTTTCGGGAACAACCATGATAGATTATTCTCAATATGGTTTATCCTATACGGTTTCATCTAATGTCTTGTTGCAGTACAGTAACGACAGTATTGCGAATAATGATTATATTTTAACTTGGGGCGAAGTGGAATTTTTCGGTATGACCCGTTCAATCGGCATGAAGTTCGGGTTTGACAAAAGTCATTCAATTATGTGGGGCGAGGAGTTAACTGCCGTTACTGAAGAACCGATTTCAACTTTCAGTCTGCGACGCACCAGTCCGGCAGTGCAAAATAAGCAGTGGGTTATTGATGAGGCAGGAATTATTATTGTGTCAATAGCGTCTGCAAGTGAAATTAGCGATGAAAATTATTTGTTAAGCCTTAACGATGAAGCAGTTGCGTTTGAAATAATCAAATCAGACAGCACCACAAGAGTTTTGGCAGTTAAAGCCGATAAAAACGATGTCGTTAAATTGAGTTATACCGATGAGTCTATGGAAATTTCTGCATTCAGTCAGTCGGCAATTAATCCCGAATTGGCAATTGAATATAACTCTCTTGAACGAAAAGTTACGCTTGAAATTACTTCGGCTTTACCCGAAAATGTCAATGTCAGTTTCTATTATGACCGCAACGGGGGCGGTTATGACGGTAGTTTAATCGGAACAAGCACGAGTGGCAGTTTTGAGTGGAGTATTCCAGAAAAATTATCAGGAAATTTCAAATTTTATGCAGTAGTTTCAGGAGATGGAATTATCCCCGAGTATAGCAATTATTCGCAAGATACAATCAATTTAGAAATTGTTGAGACCGAAATCGAGTTCGATAGCAATGCAAATTATCACTATCTGGTTAAAGGCGACATGCTTTCAAATGCCGAAGTCGGGCAGGGCAAAGTGTTGGAAATTAATGGTGGCAAATTGGTTGACAGCTGCAAAGTCGAGCAGGGCGGTAAATTAATTTTAAGCGACGGTACAGCACAAAATACTGTTTTTGAGTTGTCAGACAGTATCAGTATCGGAGATAAATTCCGTTTCAATGATTGCGAATTTAAGTTTGATTTAAGCGAGCATAATAATGCAGATTATCTCTTTAATTCTCTCAATAATTTGGGTGATAGCGTAATAAAGTTTACCGCTGAATCTTTGAAAGATATTAATGTCAAACTTGCCGAGGAATTAGGTAATTTCAAAGGAAAAATTGAGGTCGATACCGCAGATAAACTTTGGTCTATTGCTTATAATGGCTATCGGTATTTGAATGCTGAAGAAATTGTGAGAATTATCCGAAAAGAGGATGGTTATTATTTGAGTGTCGAGTCCGTTACACACGATAAGGCAGTGGTCTGGAGCGATTCCGTATTAAAAAACAGTAAATTATCCAAAGCCGAATATTTCATTGCTGAAAGTTCTGAAACGGAATTTCAGGCTCGTACAAATGGTGTTTGGGGGAGTTTGATGAGGGCGGAATATCAGGGAAGTGCTGATGTCGAAGCTAAAGTTATCCTCAAGGGGAAAAATAAGATTTGTGATATTTTTGTTGGGTCAAGTTATAGCAACAGTTTGTTTTTAACCAATGACAAAAACGGGGATGCGTTATTTATTGATGACATTTACAGTGCTTCATTTGATAACTTTGGTGAAAGCAATAGCCGACTTGCTCAAATTAAAGAAATTCAAGCAGGCGACGGCGATGATATTATTGACTTAACCAGTAATAAGTTTGATTATTCAGGCAGTGAAATGACCATTTACGGCGGCAGCGGTAATGACATTATCTGGGCAAATGACAGCGTGGATAATATCATTCATGGCGGTTTGGGTGATGATACACTTGTCGGCGGAAGTCAAGCAAATACCTTTGTTTTTGAAGCAAACTGGGGAAACGATGTTATTTACTATAATGGTACAGTAACTTTGAATTTTATCGGAGTTGCAGAGGTGGATTTGACCCTTCCAGATACCATACGTTATAACGGCAACACCATAACCCTAATTAATTT
>JAFTJQ010000035.1 GCA_017456285.1 Lentisphaeria bacterium | reverse complement strand
TCAACGGATTTTTTGAAAGCAGGTGTCGAGAGGCGAAAACTTTTTAACTTTTCTGCAATTTTGGCAAAAATTGCAGGAGGTTGAAAAAGTTGTTGCCTTCGTCCATGAATATGGATAAAAATTTTGAGATGTGAAAATTTGTAAAATTTTCGCATCTCTTTTTGGTCAAGGTCGCTGACCTTGCGTAGGGGTGTGGGGACGGCGTTAGTCCCCACAAAAAAAACAAAACTTCAGCCAACGCACTCATAACCTTTCAACGGGAACTCCATGCGTCCATTTATCTTCAAAAATTACCACTTTTCGTAATGGACTTTTGACGCATCGAAGCGGGTGCGTGGTTCTTTGCTCTCTGCCGGGTAGCCAAGGACTATTCCCCCGATGGGGATGATATTTTCAGGTAAATTAAATAATTCTCTGACTCCTGCGACTCTTTCGCTTCTCGGGTGTATTCCGCACCAGCAGCCGCCTAAACCTAAAGCATTTATTGCCAATAAAATATTTTCGATACTTGCGGAACAATCTTGGAGCATGTAGGATTCGCTCTCAATATGGGCTTCCTTGATATCGCCGAGCATCATAATCATCATCGGGGCTTCGGTCATGAAACTGCCATTTGGCATAATGGTGCTTAATTTTTGTAGAGTTTCACTATTTTCGATTACCAAAAATCGCCATGGATCTCGGCACATTGCCGACGGCACTGCGGCTGCGGCTTGCAGGATGTCCTGCACTAATTCGGCTTCGACTTTTTTATTTTGAAATTTTCTGATACTGCGGCGAGAAAAAATAAAATCTAACTTTTTATTCATAATATTACAACTTTCTTTCAGTATTAAATTATTGTGAATGGTGATATTCAGAGAGGTATTTTAAGGCTTTCGGCGACCGCATTTTAGCAATAATTTTCATCTCTAATTGGCGTATTCTCTCTCGGGTAAGTCCGAATTTCTCGCTGATTTCCCGCAAAGGGGTCGCTTTGTTGCCGAAAAGCCCGAAACGGAGGATTATTATTTGCTGTTCACGCTCGCTAAGCAGTTTCAATAGTTCGTATAATTTATCGTAATTACGTTCAGAATCGCTGATGTCGCTCGGTGAAGCGGTGCTTTCATCCTCAAGTATTTCCTCGAAACTTCCCATGCCGTCGTTATTCGGCTGCAAAGGGGCTTGCAATGATATTGCCTGCCGAGCCATGCGGCGGATTGCATTTACTTTGGCAACGCTCAAATCGAGAAGTTTGGCAATTTCCGCAGATTCAGGTTCTTTGCCGTTATCTTGAAGTAATTTTTGCTCTGCCCGATTGATTTTAGAAATCAAATTCAGCATGTGAGTCGGAATTCTGATCGTTCTTGCTTGGGTGGCAATTCCGCGAATTATACTATGTTTGATCCACCAAACTGCGTAGGTGCTGAATTTGTGTCCGAGGAGCAAATCAAATTTATCGATTGCCCTCATCAACCCCAAATTACCCTCTTGCACGATGTCGCTGAATGAGAGTCCGTAATTGCGGAATTTTTTTGCCAATGTAATTACTAAACGCAAGTGAGATTGCAAAAACGAGTGTTTGTAATTGATTAACTCCTCACGCAAGCGGTAAATTTCTAAAACCTTCTCCTCCAATTCTATCGGGCGAATCAAAAACTTGTCTGCTAAAAATTTTATCTGCTCGGGAGAATATTTCTTAAGCGAAAAGTTTTTTTCGATATTAATTTCGTAATTAATCGGAGTATCATGCCACATGAATAGATAATTCAAAATTAAGCGATAGAAATTCTCAAGAACGATGACCGGCATTTTTAATTTACAGGCAATATGCACTAATTTCTCTCTTGCCCGAATCGGTTTTTTGACCGTTGAATTGTATGATTTGACCGCTGCAAGCAAGGCTTTGTTCATATCTTTCCGCCACTGCGGGAAAAAATCCGTGATCGGATTGGCAGTATTCAAGCTCAATATCGAGGAGTTAAAAAAGTAATCATCCACATCGGATTCGGCGGCGATAATTTCATTGATATATTGCAGTTCTTCATTGACCGCCGGGGCAAAATTCAGAAGTGCTTGTTGTAAGCAAAAAGCCTTTTCGGTAATACGGATAATTAATTCAGAGTCCTCGTCATTGTTGATTGTGCAATTTCTTACGTCTTTGAGATAACTGAAAAATGAATCTTCATAATCGTAGTTACTGCGATTCTCGACTTGATTAGACGAGTCAGCTTCCCGATTATGAGCGGCATTTATGCTGTTGTAATCAGATTTTTCCATAATAAAATACAGGAATTTAATCTAAATTCCATCTTTCCATTAAATTATCCTTTGTTAAAACATAACACAAAATTAAAAAATTTCAATCTTTTTTCAAAAAAAATTGAAAAATTATGAGAGTCCTGCAATATATTTTTCATTTTTTTCAAAAAAATCATTTGCATTTTCAAAAAAAGTGGCTATATTAATAAAACAGCAGGTAAATCTCCTGAAATTTGAAAAAAGTGGGGGAGTAGCTCAATTGGTTAGAGTACCACCCTGTCACGGTGGATGTTGCGGGTTCAAGTCCCGTCTCTCTCGCCATTTTTTAGAGTTTCGTAATGAGATACGCCTGATTGTTTACTGCATAGGGGGGTGGCGAATAAGTTATCCCTAAATAATATGCGGGGGAGTAGCTCAATTGGTTAGAGTACCACCCTGTCACGGTGGATGTTGCGGGTTCAAGTCCCGTCTCTCTCGCCATTTTTTTGTCTTTATTTTATAGGATTTAGCGATGAAAAATTACACTACCGGCATTTATAGGCTCAAAACTGTTGTCAAGTCGGACATTATTTGGCACAAAGATCTCTCTCCGGCAATTCCTTTTAAGTACGAATATTCGCAACTGTTTTTTAATCAGATAGATAAGATTGCTCTGGCAGAGTCGATTCCGCCGCAAACTTTGATTGCATTATGTGCGGTTTATGAGGAAAATGATAATTTTTATTTGGATTACGGACATTGGGAAATTTTAATGATTTTGATGCTTTTCTCTCTGCTTGGAGAGAAGTTGCAGTCGGAGAGTAATCGCAATCAATTAATTTACGAGTGTTTGCAAATCAATAATAATTTACGATTGAACTGGAAGCATATTGATAAATTTTTCCGAGAAGAGGTATTGGCGCTTAACTTGACTCGATTTATCAAAAAAGCCGATGAAGAACTCTCGGCTGTTGAAAAAGTTCTTCGTGATATTGCTGAAGCTGTTTGGGAGTATGTAAATTGTATTGCAACTGACAGTGATGAAAAAATTATGGATTTTGTCAATAAATTATTGGAAAATGCTGTGTTCATGGTGGTAATCGGCGGTAATAGCGATGAATCACTGGAAGCTGCGGCATCGATGTACGGATCATTCGGCAAACTTTTAGCGACGGATCTGAACAAACTTGACAATGAATGGAAATATTTTTAACTTTATCTATTGACAATTTTGATTTTTGTGCTATAATACACTTAATGTAAATCAAAAAACAAGAAAGGAAAATTTGATTATGAAGTTAAAACATCTTATTTGCGGATTTGCTGCAATGGGAATCATTACTGCCGCAGTTGCAGACAGTGATTTCGGTACGGAAATTCTCGACGGAGGTAAAATTGTTCCCGTCAAATTGCAAATGCTTAAATCAATTAAAGAGCATTTGAATTTCTGTTTCGCTAAAAATTATGAGGATGGCACAATTTATCTTAACCACTCCGAGGGTATTCATACTGTTACCGAGCGTGGGAATCGGATGTATTCAACCGATAACGGAGAAACTTGGCAGGTAACTCCCTTTAATTTCGGCGGATTTAATGGCTTCTTGAATAAAAAAGGCGAGAAGTGCCAGATTACCGGCTGGACTTCGGAAGAAAAAGATTTGCACATGATACAATTGACAATTCTTAATTCGGACGGAAAAAGCGTCAGAACTAAAAAACTTCCGCTTAAGTTGCCGTTTGTCAGTACCTTGCGTATGCATAGAAAAGTTATCCGCACACAGGATGACCGCTTGCTGCTTCCGGTTCACTGCTGGGTTAAAGGCGCTCCGAAGAGATCAGTTTTCTTGATTGAGTCAAAAGATGACGGCGAATCTTGGCAGTATCTCTCAACTATCATGGATGACCCCGAGGGAAAATACGCCGAGGGCCCGAATGAAGCGGATGTAGTTGAACTTGCTAATGGTGATTTATTAGCCTATGTTCGTACCGGCGCTCCGTCACCGATGTTCCAACTCCGCAGTAAAGACGGTGGCAAAACTTGGGGTGACAGAATTAAATTTGCTGATACCGGGGTTGCTCCTGAAGCAAAAATTTTGAGCAACGGTACATTATTGGTGATCACCGGCAGACCGGGCGTTTACCTTTATGTTGACTATACCGGTACCGGTACTAAATATCAGAAATATCAGGTTTGGGGCGGTTCAGGAAGTTCATACTCTTCAATTTTGGAAATTGCTCCGAATCGAGTCATGGTTATCTATGATGAAAGTGATTTCGGGGCGTGGAGAAATCAATCCCGCTTCAGCCGAATTATGGCGGCAACTTTTGATATTATCAAAGATGATTCGCTTAAAGCCCCTGCAATTAAACATCCGAAAGCAAAAAATTACAAGAATTTTTATTCAGCAGAGTGTATGCAGCCTTTGCTCTATAGAAATCTTTTCATCGGACATGGCATGCTTAATAAAGCTCAAGGGGAAAAGCATGGCACTTACTGGGAAGTTCGTGAGATTGCTGAGCGTCCGCAACCGGTATTGCATATGAGTTTCAAAGGCGAAAACCCGCCGTTTAAATTCGCTCACTGTTACAAAAATATCGATGATGACAATTGTTCTTTTGCTGAAGCCGGCTGGGAAGTTCGAGTTAATGAAAATGTAAAATCTCCGCAATTCCGAGTAGTTTTGACCTTGAAAGGTTACGGACAGGCTTTTGTCGGCTGCGGCAGAGAAGCTCTGATGATTCAGGATGAAGGCAAATTAAAGACAGTTCCTTTTGATGCAGGCACTAAATTTAATGATTTTGACTTGAAAGCAGATGGCAAAAAAGGAACTTTCGTTTTGTATGTTAACGGCAAAGAGTTTTATAGCGGCAAATTGACTAAAGTAAGCAGTACCGCTGGTAGCAAAATTCATGTCGGTGACGGCTCAAATCAAGTCTATGGAAGTTGCGATTTGACCTATTTGGGCTTTACTTTCAAATAGTAATCAGTCGTATAGCGTAAAAAATTAAAGAGTTATTGTGAAAATTCGCAATAACTCTTTTTTTGCATGGACGCATGGCGTGTCCGTTGACAGGTCATGACTACGTTGGTCGAAGTTATTGTTTTTTTGTGGGGACTAACGCCGTCCCCACACCCCTACGCAAGGTCAGCGACCTTGACCAAAAAGAGATGCGAAAATTTTTCAAATTTTCACATCTCAAAATTTTTATCCATATTCATGGACGAAGGCAACAACTTTTTCAACTTCCTGCAATTTTTGGCAAAATTGCAGAAAAGTTAAAAAGTTTTCGCCTCTCGACACCTGCTTTCAAAAAATCCGTTGAAAGGTCGAGAGTGCGGTGGTTGCAACTATAATTCCGGATTCTTCGATTCGCTCTGAATGACGTTGGAGTTTTATCCCACATTGGTTGAATTATGCCAAACTCGTCATGCTTGCACCTCATCAAAGTTGTCCGAGACATTTTTTGATAGCAAAAAAATGACCCTCAATTTTTGAGGGTCATTATCATTTTTAAATTATTACTTTACGAAATTCAAGGTATAAATTTCTGAATTTAATTCAGGAGTGATTTTTACCTTGAAATTACCATTCGGCAAAACTTCACTGCCATTAGCCCAAGTGATTATCTTATTAGTTTCATCTCCGCTGAAACTTGCGGTAAATCCACTAATTTTCTGATTATTTTCATCAAGCAAAGTCAATTTCATACTACCTTTGGCATTCAAAATAAGTTTGCAATTATCAGCGGTAAAGGTGCGGCTGACAAGTTCAGCATTTTTCTTTGCTTTAACAGCAATGAAGCCATCTTTACGGAATTTAGCAATTCCGCAAATATCATTTTTAAGTTCTGCTTTTTCGACAGATTTTGCCAACTTATCCCAAGAACCGAAATCCTTAAAATATTTCCATTCTTTAGTTAAGTTGCGAGATTCAAAACTGCGACGCAGTGCTTCTGCTCCTGCATTTTTGGGTGGATAGAAGTGTGGTCTTTGCCAGCAGACCCCCAATGGCAAATAGTATGAGCCATTATGCTCAACTGCATTGATTGGTTCAATAAAAATCATACCAAAAAGCCAAGTATCAATATCGGTATTGGCGATAAATGGAGTTCTATCTTCCAAGCGAATCCAATTCAATCCGTCACGGCTGTAACAGATTTCCGGATAAATCTGCTGGTCATAGCAAGGATAAGCAGAGATAAAACCGATGTAGAAATTTTTATCAATTCGATGAACTGCATAGCCGTAATGCTGCATGCCCTTAACGTCTTTTTCATCGGGCGGACAGAAGTACTTATAATCCCAATTGATACCGTCATGGGTGTAATAGACTCGCATTATGCGATATGCTTCAGGGATATTGTCATACTCGATAGTATATGGAGCAAAAGTTCTCAAGCGGCCACCTTTGCCGACAAAGAGAGTTTTGCCGTCGTCAGAGAGATAGGCATTACCGAAGTTATCGTTGCAATCAACATCATTCTCCAAGGCATCGCCCTCATAGTCAAATCTTTCGACATAAAGCGGTTCTTTGGTAAGAAGCAACCACTCGCCATTGCGTTCAATTACGGGGTAAGTACTCCATTTTTTGACAATTCCGCCCTTGCTGTCCACATCACCGATAAATGGCGGAAACCATTGAATTCTAACTTCATTAAGCTCAAAAGAGCCATCTTTTTCTTTGTCATAGAAGCGGATAACCGCATCTTTGAAAGGAGTTTTTATTCTATTGTTCTGATTTGCGCTGTCGGGTTGTTTTGCATATGCAGACGGCAAAACCGGCGGTACTTCCGCAGGCGGATTCTCTGAGCATTCCCAATTTTTCAAATCTTTGCTGTAAGCATAGAAGTATTTGCGGCCTTTTTTGCTGTCAAGTTCGGCAAATTGGCTGATGTAGTTGCCCTGACTGTCTACGGTAAAAAATCTACCTACACGACCATCCTGACGACCATCACCCCAGCCCATACGCTTACTGGTTTGGATAGATTCCGCTTGCTGAATAGTATTTTTTACATTCTGCAATTTCTCAAAGTGGAAGTTATCAACGGGGAAAACCCTCATGCCTGCGACATTGATTACGCCCTGCGGCAATTCGACTTCACCCAATCGGTCAATACGGAGCATACGCTTAACTGCACCCTTGAAAGGTGATTTTTTGTCCTTTGCTTCAATCGAAACGATGTAACGACCGTCAGCAATATCGGCAAGTGGAATATCAATAGTCTGTTTGCCATTTTTAATAGTAACATCTTTGCTGTAAACGGTTTTTTGAGATTTTTCTTCAACAATGGTCAAAGCAACAGGCAAGCTGCCCAACTTAGCATCGAAAAAGAGCTTGGCAATCTTTTGGTCACGATAAACACGAAGATTGAAGTCACCGATTAAAACATCACGCAACCAAACCGCCTGCTCATTTGAGCGTTTAGAACTGTAAACTTCAACCGCACGAACCAAAGAGCTTCTTTCAGCCATTGGAATAATGTCTTTTCTGGAAGCACTTTTGCCGGTATGACCTGATTCGGTAATAGTAATTCGGATTTTCTCTGCCTTGATCGGCTTGAAAGAGTGTTCGAAACAATATTCCTCGCCACCAGCAGCACCGCTTTGTGCATAAGACGGCTGATTTTTGGCTTCAACTAATGGGTGGTAATAACCATTATTGTAACGCTCAATTCTGTATGATTTAATTCCGGCTTCTCCGGATGGATATGGGGCGTACTTTAAATTACCCGGATAAATGCGGATTAAATTAATCTGTTCCGGCTGTGCAAATTCAATTTCAATGGTTGCAGGAATACCTTTGAGTGCGACAGCATTGTTATCAACATAAGAGCCCCGCAAAATAGAAGTTACTTTTTCGGATGAACCGTCTTTATGGATAATTTTTGCAGTTGCTCCGAAAAGTTCTGCTGCAACATTTTTGCGGTTAGTAATCTTTTTCGGCGGTGCAGCGCATACCGACACCGCTGACAAGATCAAGGTAAAAAGTGTTAAATAACGTAACAATCTCATAATTTAATTCCTTATTTTTTTGTAATTTTGACATCATCAATATATAACGCTTTGCCATTTTCTGATGCATTGTGAC
This sequence comes from Lentisphaeria bacterium, assembly GCA_017456285.1. Taxonomy (GTDB): domain Bacteria; phylum Verrucomicrobiota; class Lentisphaeria; order Victivallales; family Victivallaceae; genus RGIG5270. Next base: position 7,734 of record JAFTJQ010000035.1, on the reverse strand, counting down.
GAAATTCAATAAAGTGAACCGGTCCCATATTTTGTGCATCAACTTCTCCGACTTTTTCTTTAACATCATCAATGAATACATAGTAGGAGATAGTTTTAGCTGCCGCGTCATATTCAAGTTGAACTTTTACCCATTCGTCAGCAGGGACTTTAATTCCAGAGCGTTTCCATTTATTGGCGGTAAAGTCTAAATATGCCATATTTAAATTCTTATCAAATGAACCGAATGAATAAAGTCTCTCTTTTTTGCCATTATTATCGGTAACTAACCCAATCACAAAACGAGCATTTGGTTCTTGATTGATGTATGCTTCAAAAACAAAATTTCCTGTCAATGGAGTAGGGAATATCCAGTTGGCAAAATAATTTGCCGGAGCCGGTAAACGGGTATATTTAAGAGCATAATTACCGCTTGCTGCCTGTTCATCGGAAATTGATAAAACTCCATCATTTCTGAATTGCGACCACAAGCCGGCATTTTGAGTTCTTGCAGTGTAGCCATTTGGTGAGGCTTTTGAGAAATATTCTTTATTCTCAAAATCCTGACTGATCCAAACATTTTCCTGTGCTGTTTCTTCTGCGAAAAGTGCGGTGCTTCCGAGCAATGCTCCCAACAAAACTAATTTTGAAAATTTCATAATTTAATCCTTTTTGTTATTGGTTGGTTATTTTTTCTTTTTATCTTCAATATGTTTGGTTTGAACTGCCTTTGCCTCTTCGATTTCACGGCGGGCTTCTTCGCTCAAATCATTTTTGATAAACTCTTTAATTATCTCATCCGGCACATAGCCGTATTTTGAATGAATATCGAACGGAGCATTCCAAGCGACACCCAGCAGAAATAGTTTTTCTTTGGCGGTCCGTTCAGCAGGAATATTTACTCGGACATGAGTAAATCCGTCTTCAACCCATGTTTCATAACCGTCTTCAATGCTCGGCTTGATTGCTTTGCCATTAAGGGTAATGGCAACAATTTCAGCATTAGCAATCGGAATATCACAGCCAATAGCAATACCTGAATCTAATTCAGGTTCTTCGACATCTGCCGAAGGAGTGCCTTTTTCAAACATAATTTTTTTCACATTCGGAGGTGCAGCAGCGAAAAACTTTGCCAATCCCTCATGGGCGATGTATGAATAATTTGCACTGTGTTTGAGAATATCGGCGAACATTGCCTGTCCCCAGCGACCGCTATCGGCAGTACCGGTGAGGGTAGTTAATCCCTCTTTGCCGTAAGCAATCATCGAAACGACGAAATTTCCGGAGTTAGGATAAGAAGTTCCAACTGCGAAATAGTCCTGTTTCTGCCAAAGCTTGACACGCGATTCTCTGCGTTCTGCTTTGGTTTTGCCGTAAGAAAGCAAACTGGTATTAAATCCGCCTTTGATGAGGTTGACTTTGAAATCATTTACTCTGCCGTTGGAGAAGCCCTTGTTTGCTTCTTGCAAAAGAGCCTTTAATGGTTCAGTTACAGAGAAAGTCCAAGTTGATTCAATTATACCCAACATGGTGTGATTGCGGATGTAACCGTAAGTTGCTCCATAATAGAATGGTTGACCCATATCAAAAAATGATTGGTAATGTTTTCCCATGGAAGGACCCCAAATTAAACGTTGAGCGTCTTCCATGCAATAAGCACCAAATCCTGCGGCAGGAGCGGAAGCCATCAATGCTTGTTGAAGTTTGGCATCCCATAACCCGATAGATGAGTTACTGCCTGCTCTTCCGATTGTCATAGGCTGAATATATGAATTAAAATGTAATCCGGTACCATGTACATCCATGTGGAAGTCGGGTTTATATTTATCGGATACTTTTTGGAAAGCGATATATTCCGGGGCGTCTTCCGGAACTTTGGGAGCGAGTGTTTTTAAGTCAACTCGATTACCTCGACCGATTGAATAGGGGTCGAAGCGTCGTGAATTCCAAAGAGCTTCATCCAGGAAGAACCCTTCCGGACTTACTATCGGCATAATCAAAATGATATTTTTTTTGAGAGAATCTTTTGCTAATTCAGATTTTCCGGTGATAATAGGGATAAATTCCATTAATCCTGCGGTTGCAGTGCGTTCTGCACCTGAATGCAATGCGGTAATGAGAATTACATTTTTGTCTTCATCAGAAACTGTCGGATCAGTTACTTTGCATAAATATACCGGAAGACCTTTCGGAGATTTAGCAACGAGTTCGAGTTTAAAAATATCAGGGAAAGTTTGAGCATAATAGTATAAAGTACCGATGTAAGTTTCCAGCGAAAGTCGTTTCGGCGGATTTTTCCACGGTTTCTCCATTTGCGACAAGTCGGCGAGCATAATGGTTGAAAGGCAACACATCATACACAAAACAAAAATTTTTTTCATGTTTTATCCTTTCTTTTTTATTGTTTTAATGAACTTTTATTTTTGCATTCAAGCAATGACAAAGAGCGAAAAAAAATAATTCCCGCTTTCTGTCATTGCCCGACTGCTGAAAAATAATTTCAGCAGTCAAAGCAAATAAAGTTAAATTGATAGTTACTAAATATTAGAAACCGGCTTCGCTTGCTTTGTAAACATAAGTTTTATTGGCACTATGTCCTGCATGGTGTCCACCGAATTTCCAAGAGTTTGCAGTAGTCGGAGCTACTCCCGGTTCGAAGTCATCATAAACAAGTGCTTCTGCGTGTCCATCAGCCATGCAAACATTAGCTCTGTCGCTGTGTCTTAAGTGGATTCCCTGATATGCTGCACCACCTGCACCTTCGGCATTTTGACGGCGAGCAGTATCTGAACCGGGCTGACGGCATGAATCAAGCAAAAGGATATTGCTTGAAGATGATTTAGGCCATTTAACATTTATTGAGTGAAAATTCTCAAGCAAAGGAATTGTAGTTGATCTGTTACAAGAGCCAAAAGCTGAACCTACATAGGAACGATCCTTGTAAGGAGTAGTAGTTGATTCCATTAAAGGACAGTCAAAAATTTTGGTTTTACCAATAGAATCATTTTTGTCAGCAACATCAGCAACATATCCGCCACGAGCCAAATGTTTTGGATAAGCAACATGTCCCGCATCATTGGGCTGCAAGGTATTCGGCACAACATAACCATTAGAATCATCTGCATAAAGCATAATGTACTGCCCTACAGTTTTCATGTTGCTTAAACAAGTTGTAGCACGGGCTTTGTCACGGGCTTTGTTGAGAGCCGGAAGCAACATTCCTGCAAGGATTGCAATGATTGCAATGACCACCAAGAGTTCAATTAATGTAAATTTGTTAAATTTTTTCATTTTTCTAATCTCCTTGTTATTAATTTTTTGTTGTTTTTTTGCTGAAAAATTTCCAGCAGTCAAAGCAAATAAAATTAAATTGATAGTTCTAAATATTAGAAACCGGCTTCTGCTGCTTTGTAAACATAAGTTTTATTTGCAGATGAACCTGCATAATGTCCGCCGAATTTCCAAGAGTTTGCAGTAGTCGGAGCTACACCCGGCTCAAAATCATCGTAAGAGAGTGCTTCTGCGTGTCCATCAGCCATAGCTACATTAGCTCTGTCGCTATGTCTTAAGTGGATTCCTTGATATGCAGCACCACCTGCACCTTCTGTATTTTGATACATAGCATTGTTTGCACCCGGCTGACGGCAGGAATCAAGCAAAATAATCATATTAGCAGATGCTTTAGGCCACTGTAATTTATATTCATGAATATTCTCTAACAAACGGAGAGGTGCAGTTGCACTGGGCAGTCTGCCGAAAGACCCATAACAAACACCAATATAAGTACCTCTGGTATTATAAGTACTTGCAGACTTCATAGAAGGACAGTCAAAAATTTTATTTTTTGCAATATAATCTTTATGTCCGCCTTCGTTATCATCAGCAACATAGCCAGCACGAGCCAAATGTTCAGGGTATCCTGAATATTCACCTGTACCGTCTTGTAAAGTATTAGGAATAATATAACCGCCGAAATCATCAGCATAAAGAACAATGTATTGTCCGACTGATTTCAAATTACTCAGACAATTCACTGCACGGGCTTTTTCACGGGCTTTGTTGAGGGCAGGAAGCAACATTCCTGCAAGAATCGCAATGATTGCAATGACGACCAGCAATTCAATTAATGTAAATTTGTTAAATTGTTTCATTTCTCTAATCTCCTTGTTATTAGTTTTTTTGTTCTTTTTGACTGTCATAAACAGGACAGTTTGCGGTTGTTTTTGAGTTTATTTATTACTTTTTACCTCCTGTTTTTTATATTCAGCATTGGTGTAATGCCGAAAAAGTTAATATTTATTACTTCACCGTAATAGAAGTAACAGTTGTCAATTCTGTACTTTATTGTTTTTTCGTCGCACAAAAAAGTGCGACACCAGCCATAATTCTTAATTATGAATTATGAATTCTTAATTTTAATACTTGCAATTTCACACGGTTTCAATTTTAACTCAACACAATTGTTTTCACAATTTAAGGAAGCAATTTCCTTTTCCAAAAAGTTTACGGTTTTGAAATTATTCAAACTCTCGGCAAACTTGATTTTTTCACAACTTGCTTCATGGAGCGGATTCCACATGCGTAAAATAAAGTCACTGCCATTCTCCGTCATTTTGATAGTTGAATGAAGCAAATCACTTTCGCTTGAATCAATAAAACTCATTTCATGCGGAAGTTCCATATCTTTATACGGATCAGGAAGTTTGAAAATTTCTGATACATCACTATCCTGCACACACGGTCTGCCGCCTGCAAATTTATCCACCGATGAACTATCCGCATAACTCAATAACGGTGTGGCAAAAACTTGTGCAGCACGAATTTCCGCAATCGATTTTTCACTGTATTCACACGGCATAATTGCAAACTTGCACTCAAATTCACCTTGAACTTGGTTTTCCGGCACAATCCAAGTTTTGTCTTTCGGAGTTTCATAGAAACCTAAAATATAGCCATTGGAGCGAATCAAGCCCAAAGCAACTTCGCCCTCACGATTCACAAAGTGTTCAAATGAATGCAAATTTCCTGTCAAAATCGCCATACCACCTGCCTCACGGCTCTGCAATTTCACATAATCACGAGTAAATTTCTCACGGTCTTCCCACTCCGGATTTGCCTTGCGATCACGCATTGAAATCTCAAATGCTCCGGTACTTGCACTCATGTCGGTAGCAATTCCGCTTCGGATAACAGCTCTCAAAAAGTGGTCTTTGATATTGTTGTTTCCTGAAACTTTTACCTGCATGTAAGGGCAATCTTTGAAAATTGCAAGTTGTACGGAAACATCCATTTTTTTGAAGTTTTCACTTCTGGCAGTGCGTTCACTATTACTTGACTCGGGGAGATTAAAACTATAACTGATAACCCACTCGCTTTTCGCAGGGGTTGTAGTCATTTTTACCGAATCTGCTTTAATATCAAGTGTGCTGTACGGCACGTCGTTTTTAATCGGCTTATAACTGTAGGCATCACCCAAATCTCCGGTGTCTTCCAAGCTCAAAACGTCTTTGAAAAGTCGATTATCCCGCAAATCAGTCAAGTCAATTCTACCGTTTTCATCAACTTCAACTTTGATAATACCATTTGAATTGCCCAATTCGGCAAATTCAGTGTTTTCTGCCGTCGGAACAACTTTGAAAACCTTGTAACCGAATGCAGGCATATCAGCAGTAAAACTAATTTGCCGTCTGTAAACATTGATACGTCCCGGGAGATTAACCGGACTGCGAAGTGCATGTTCTTCCAACTCTTTCTTGCTTGCATAATAAGCAATTTCTTTGCCGTCAGTGTCAAAAAGTTTAAAAGAACCAAGTTCATCATCTTCCGCAATATCCAAAGTCGTCTCAATAACTGCTTTGAGTCCATACGGGAAGGGATTAACCACCGTAATTTTGTAGCACTGCTCAGCAAATTTACCGCTGTGAGCAGAGAGAATTTGCATTTTTTCATTAATCACGCAGTTTGCAACTTCATTGAAGCACTCCAAGCGGTCGGCAATATGGCGGTGAGTACTGTCTGCACTGCACCCCCAAACTGAATCGTGTGCCAGACTCTGTGCCGATAAGTGCCAGAGATAATTGAGGATGTCTTTGTCATACTCTTTTTTATCAAATCCAGCCATTGCCAATATACTGCAAAGTCCCTGAACTCGGATAAAAAGCGTATTTTCAGAGTCGGTAATTGCCGCTTTCTGGGCAATTCTACTTGAAGCAACTCCGGGCATAAGCAAGCGTTCTTTGACAGGTTCAAAGAGTTCGCCATGATGTACTTCCAAGTTTTCACGCACGGTATCTCGCTTCTGGGCGGCAACATAGTCAGCCAGAGTTGATTGGAAAATTCTGTCACCGTCGGGCAATTTTGCTTGAATTGCCGCCATTGATACATTTAAGTCTGCTTGTGGGAAAAGGTGGTCAACCCCATTCATCAGGAGATAATTATTAGTTGCATTGCCCCAATCTTCTTTCTCTTGAACCATTGTGAAGTACTTCCACGCTTTCTCCGCATCGGCAGAGAATCGCTGTGCAGAATTATAGAAATTAAAGAGGAATACAGTCATCACCTGTGAGCCGTCAGGACCCTCGGTAATAAAAGTGTTTTTTCTCCCATTTTCAGGAGTCATTATTCGACCACGTCCGAAAACCAGTGCGTCAATTCCAAAACCATTCAGAATTTGCGGCATCTGGGCGATAATTCCGCCATGGTCAGGAGCATAGCCGACAAAATCAGACTTAACGCCCCACTCTCTTGCCAAAGTAACTCCGGTCAAAATGTTGCGGATAGTTGATTCTCCACTGGTCTGGTAGAAATCATTTTGTACATACCACGGGCCGACCATGATATTGCCATTAGCGATTGCCTGAAGCAACTTATCTTTTCTATGCGGACGAATTGCCAGATAGTCCTCAATCATAATGGTTTGGCAATCCATATTGAATTTAAAATCCGGCTGCTCATCAATGGTATCAAGCAGGAAATCAATCATTTTCACTAAATTAAAACGAAAAACCTCAAATGGTTCGTACCATTCCCGATCCCAATGAGTATGTGAAACAACATAATAATTTTTGTTAGTATCAGACATAATCTAAACCTTTCAATTGCACCTGAAAATAATCAGATACTTGAGTATTTAATAATTCCTTCTTATACATTATACTCTATATTTTTCAATTTGTCAAGAGGTAATTATAAAAAAATTCAAAAATTTTTCGATTTTTTTGCAAAGTGGCAAGCCAAAAGCATTACATTTATCACAAATTGTATAATTTTTTAACAATACAATAAACAAAATAACTTAAACATTTCAAAGCAAAAAAACAAAAAAAAGACAACCTTGAAAAAGGTTGCCTTCGGAATTTTTGCAAAAAAAATGGTAGCGGATCCAGGACTCGAACCAGGGACCTACGGATTATGATTCCGGCGCTCTAACCAACTGAGCTAATCCGCCACATTTTTTGTAACATGTTTTTAATATAACCCCTTTTTTTAATTTTTCAAGTCCATTTTGCAAAAAAAAGGAATTTTTTTCATAAACCACTGATAAAATTAAGAAATATAGATGCATGGCGTATCCGTTAACAGGTCATGACGGCGGCGGTTAAAGTTTTGTTTTTTTGTGGGGACTAACGCCGTCCCCACACCCCTACGCAAGGTCAGCGACCTTGACCAAAAGAGATGCGAAAATTTTTCAAATTTTCACATCTCAAAATTTTTCCTCACATCCGTGAGCGAAGGCAACAACTTTTTCAACCTCCTG
>JAFTJQ010000007.1 GCA_017456285.1 Lentisphaeria bacterium | reverse complement strand
TTCTGCAATTTTGGCAAAAATTGCAGAAGGTTGAAAAAGTTGTTGCCTTCGTCCATGAATATGGATAAAAATTTTGAGATGTGAAAATTTGAAAAATTTTCGCATCTCTTCTTGGTCAAGGTCGCTGACCTTGCGTAGGGGCGTGGGGACGGCGTTAGTCCCCACAAAAAAACAAAACCTCTACCAACGCCATTATGACCTTTCAACGGAAACTCTATGCCTCTATACATTGGGATATTACAATAAAAAAACGACATCAAATTGCTTTGATGTCGTTGTAACTCTAATTAAATAAACTTATTATGCAAGAGTATTCATAAGTTTGCAGAGCTGAGATTTCTTGTTAGAAACCTTGTTTCTGTGCAAAGTACCGACTTTAGCTGCCTTGTCGAACTTGCTGCAGGTTGTCTGCAAAAGTTCCTGTGCGAGAGCTTTGTCAGCAGCAGCAACAGCTGCGCGGAATTTCTTCTCATAAGTTTTCAACTCGCTGGTACGAGCACGGTTACGCAAATTTGCTTTTTTGCTTGTTTTCAATCTTTTGATTGCAGTTTTTAAGTGAGCCATTTTTTTACCCTTTTTTTCTCTATTTCAAATTATAAAAAATCACACAAGTTTTGAAAAATATAATGTACCATATTTTTTTAAAAATTCAAGTTCTAATTAGAAAAAATCAATAATTTTTTACAATAAAAATTGATTTTTGAGTGATTTATGGTAAATTATAGAGTAAATCAGTTCACTATGAAGAGGTAAAAATGTTAGATTTTTCACAAGCAAAAAAGATAGAATGGCAAGATTCAGAACTTTTAATTCCCTATTTGCGGAATTTGGCTACGCCCTCGTGTGAAATGTCTTTTGCCAATTTGAAAATGTGGAGTGAGGTGTATGGTACGGAATTTCTGCAATACGGCGAAAATTATCTCTTTTTTTCCGCATCAGACGGAATTTTGTATTTCCCAAGGTGGAGCAATTTAAGTGCCGAATTGCTGGTGGAAATTGCGAATGATTTTAAGAATTTTTACCAACTTGGGCAGGTAACTATTTATGATGTTGACCCCGAATGGCTTGAGGATAATGGCGATATTTGCAATTTTTTCCATGCAGAGGCAAATGAAGATGATTTTGATTACCTCTATTTCAATGAAAATCTTGCGGCGATGTCGGGAGCGATTCTTAAAAAGAAACGCAATTTGATTAATCAATTTCAGAAAAATTATCCGAATTATTTTATAGAGTATTTGTCGGCTGAAAATGCCGATAAGTGCAGTAAATTTGCCAGAGACCTCAATAATTTATTGGAGCAAACCGAGTTTGTGGATGAGGAAAATCAATCAATGGATTATGCTTTTAAGAATTTGGAACTGCTTGATTTACAAGGATTTATGCTTTATGCGGAGCCGAATTTGCCGGTAGGATTTACGGTTTACAGTTTTCTGAATGACACTTATGCTGATATTCACTATGAAAAGGCATGCCATGATGTCAAAGGTTCTCCGCAGATACTTGTGCAATTGCTTGCAAATGAGTTACTTAAAAAAGGTGTTAAGTGCATGAATCGGGAACAGGATTTGGGGAGTAACGGCATTCGTCAGGCGAAAAAATCACTTGCCCCCTTTGATTACTATCGGCGAGTTAAACTTGCGGAGATAAAGTAGCAGTATTTTTGCAATTTTAGGATAGAATCTTATTTTTTTAGAGGCAACTACGGAATTATTTGAAATAAAGTCGCAAAAATGATACTGAGAAGTGCTGTCCGAGTCGCCAAGTCCATTTAAGTGCTTCAAAAATTGCCAGTTTGAAATCTTGCTTAAATTCAGGATTTTCATCGATAAAATCGATAAAAGTTTGTGCCATTACTCCCGGAATCAGAGATTTTTTTAATTCCCCGGTCAAAGTTTCATCGGTATAGAGCGGAACTTTGCCGTCAAAAATTCCCCAAAACTCAAATTTTTGCTCGGATTTGTTCAAATAATTTGTAACCGCTTCAGCACTTTTGGCAAAAACAAAGGTAAAGATGCCGGAAATTTCATCCAAAGACAAGTCCTGTTTGTTATTGCGGTACAAATACTCGTCAGTTTTGATCATTAAATCCATAAAAAATTTTTTTTCGACATCCGCAAGTGCTTCAATCATAAGGAATTCAGTGTCGTCAATAAATTCTTGTTCTCTGGCTTTGGCAATCAAAGTGCGTCCGATTAATAATGCTCTATCATTCATTTCAAAATAACTCATTTCTGTTTTTTATTTCCCAATCAATCGGGGTTAAATTAAATTTTTTCAACTCCGAATTGCAGCGTGAAAATGGTTTGCTCCCGAAAAATCCTCTGCTTGCAGATAATGGCGATGGGTGGACTGACTCAATTACTGCATGTTTACTGCAATCAATCAAATCCTTTTTGCTGATGGCATTTGCTCCCCAAAGAATAAAAACTACATGCTCTTTTTTTTCATTAATTTTCTTAATCACCAAATCGGTAAAACTTTCCCAGCCAATACCTTTATGTGAATTTGCTTCATGTGCTCTCACCGTCAGAACAGTATTTATCAAAAGCACTCCCTGCTCAGCCCAACTATCCAAACAACCATGCTTGGGAATTGCACAACCAATATCAGATGCAAGTTCTTTGTAGATATTTTTCAAACTCGGCGGCAGCTTCTGCAAACTCTCCGGCACCGAAAATGCAAGTCCGTATGCCTGACCGAAGTCATGATACGGATCTTGACCTAAAATTACAACTTTTACTTCCTCAAAAGGAGTCATTTTTAAGGCGTTAAAAATATTTTCTTCCGCAGGAAAGATGGTAATTTGAGCTTGTTTTTGTCTTTCTAAAAAGTTGCCGATTCTCTCCATGACGGCAGTCAACTCAAATTCGCTGCCGCCGTCACTTAAAATTTTCTGCCAATCCTGCGGAATATTTTTTAACAATTAAGCATGCCTCCTGCCAAAATAATTCTGACATCTTCAGCTGAAAGTTTGTGAGTAAGTTCAATTTCAACTTTACTGCCGTCATTTTTTGCAACAGTTGCAATAATTTTGCCGCTCGGCAACTGCTCACGGGCATTATCAATAGTGATTGAATCGCTTTCATCGATTTTGTCGTAATCAGCACTATTGACGAAAATCAAAGGCATGATACCGAAATTCACCAAATTAGCACTGTGAATACGCTCAATCGCCATGGCAATTACCGCTTTTACACCCAAGTACATCGGACAGATTGCCGCATGTTCACGGCTTGAACCTTGTCCGTAAGAGTCGCGACCGACGATAATACTGTGTTTGCCATTATCGCGGATAGCACTTGATCTCTCGGCGAATGAGGGCTTACCTGCTTCGGTAAAGCACTCAAAAACCACCTTTGAATAAGCAGGAATATTACTTCTCAACTTCAAGTGGATACCTGCCGGCATAATGTGGTCAGTGGTAATTTTGTCGCCGACCTTAATTGCAACTACACCGTCAATTTTGTCGGGCAATGCCTGATTCACGGGAGGTGCACCGATAGTTCTTTTGCGGATAATTTCAGTGCTTTCTGCAACTTCGGGGCGGATAATCATATTGTCATTAATTAAAAACTGCTCAACTTTTTCAATTACCGGATAAGCAAAATCAGCTTTGCGTGGATCAGTAAAATATCCTGTCAATGCTGAAATAACCGCAGTTTCAGGGCTTACTAAATATGCCTGATCGCCTTTAGTTCCGGTTCTGCCGGCAAAGTTACGGTTGAAAGTTCTCAATGTTACAGTGTCATCAGCAGGACTTTGTCCCTGACCGATACATGGACCGCAACCGGTCTCCAAAATTCTCGCACCTGCTCCGATCATATCAGCAAGCATGCCGTTGCGTGAAAGCATTTCCAAAACCTGACGGCTTCCGGGAGCGATAGAGAGGGTTACGCTCGGGTGTACCCGACGCCCCTTGAGTGCAGTTGCTACCATTGCCAAGTCGGTGTATGAACTATTGGTACATGAACCGATAATTACCTGTGATACTTTGATGTCAGCAAGTTCTGCAACTTTTTTGACATTATCGGGGCTTGAGGGACATGCCGCCATCGGCACGACTTGAGCAAGGTCAATTTCAATTACCCGATCATATTCTGCGTCCACATCGGCTTTAAGTTCGGTATAAACATCACCGCGACCCTGTGCGACCAAAAACTGCTTGGTTGCTTCATCTGACGGGAAAACTGAAGTAGTTACCCCCAATTCTGCCCCCATATTGGTAATAGTTGCACGCTGGGGAACGCTCAAAGATGCTACGCCGTCGCCGAAGTATTCAACAATTGAACCGACATTGCCTTTGGTTGTTAAAATGCTTAAAAGATGCAAGATAACGTCTTTAGCAGCACACCAAGGATTAAGTTTATTGGTCAATTTTACCCCGACAATTTTCGGATAGTTCAAGCGGAAGGGTTTACCTGCCATTGCCAAAGCCACATCCAAACCGCCCGCTCCGATCGCAATCATACCGATTCCGCCGCCGGTCGGAGTGTGTGAATCTGACCCGAGCAGAGTTTTACCCGGAGCGCCGAAACGCTCCAAGTGAACCTGATGGCAAATACCGTTGCCGGGCGCTGAAAAAACTACACCTTTATTGGCGGCAACACTCTGCAAATACATGTGGTCATTGCGGTTTTCAGGACCATTCTGCATCATATTGTGGTCAACGTATGAGACAGAAAGTTCGGTTGCGACTTTTTCTGCCCCCATTGCCTCCAATTCCAAATAAGCCATAGTGCCTGTTGCATCTTGAGTTAAAGTTTGGTCAATTTTGATTGCAACGGGTTGACCTGTGACTTTTTCTCCGCTTACAAAGTGCTTGTCAATAATTTTCTGAACAACTGTACCTTTTGCCATTATTCAACCTGCTTTCTATCACGCTTAAAGTTGTTGAGTGTAGTTGTAAGCAAAAGCTTTGCTTGCATTGGTTGCTTTTTTTACTTCAGCAACAATATCATCAGAAATTGCTTTATTTGCAGTAACAACGGTCAATGAAGTGCCGTTTTTCAAATCCTGCGGAGCCCGGATATTGACGATATTAATATCCGCATTGCCGAGGATGGTAGTAATTTTAGCAAGCACACCCGGAGTGTCCTGATACTCGACAAAGAGGTGCTGACCATTGGGGTCTAAGTAGATATGCTCATAATCATTGACACGAGAGATGATTACGGTATTTTCAGTGATAGTTCCGCGGACGCTGACTTTAGCAATCTGGTCGCCGTCGGCACCGATTAAGTCAATAGTCATTGACTGACCGTACTTTTTGTCATTATCGACTTCACGATTGACGAGTTCGATACCGTTTTCCTCGAATACGGCTTTAGCGTCACCTGAAGCGAAATCCGCCGCAGAATCACCTGCCAAAGCAGCAGCAATCGGCGGTGTCATCCATTTAGCAAAAGCAGCAAGTTCGCCGTAGAAACTGGTTTCAACTCGGACAACTTTGTTGTTCTGCAAATATGATTTGCCCAAAGAGGTAAGAACATAAGCAAGCTGCTGATATTTAGCATCAAGTCCGTCGGGAAGAGCTTTATTTACCACTGCAGAGGTAATGCCATGCTCGAAGTATGCAATGGTCTGTTCTGCAGAACGGATTGCCGCAGTGTAGTTTGCCTCAAAGGTATTTGCACCCAAGTGCGGAAGCATAACGTCAGCAATATCGGCAACACTTTTCTCACCTGCTGCGTCTTTCGGATAAACGTCGTTACAGAAAATCAAGTTCTTTTCTGCTTTAGCGGCACGTAAATCATCTTCATTGATGATACCTGCACGAGCACAGTTGACCAGCATTGCACCGTCTTTCATCATGCCGAGCAATTTTGAATTGACCATGCCGCGGGTTTCATTATTTTCAGGAATGTGCAATGAGATGATGTCTGATTCAGCAAAAATTTTCTCAACACTGCAAAGTTCGACGCCGATTTTCTCTGCCATCGCTTCTGACATAACCGGGTCAAATCCGAGAACTTTGACTTCAAAACCAGCCAAACGCTTGACCAAAAGCTGTCCGATATGACCTAAACCTAAAATACCGACAGTTTTATTGGTAAGTTCACGGCCCATGAATTTAGATTTTTCCCAATCGCCTTTGCGAGTAGAAATATCAGCAGGAACAACTTTGCGGAAACCTGCGAGGATGAGAGCGATAACTTCTTCGGCAACTCCGTTTGAGTTAGCACCCGGAGTATTCATTACATCGACATTGCGTTTGCGAGCATACTTGATGTCAATGGTATTGAATCCTGCACCTGCACGGACAACCAACGCCAATTTCGGCAGCATGTCAATAATTTCAGCAGTAACTGCTTCACTGCGGACGATCAACACCTGTGCATCGCTGTGAGCTTGGCACAACTCTGCCAACGGAGTGGCGGCGTCCTGAACTACTTCGTAATTGTTGTCTTTCAAAAGCTGGGCTGCAGCTTTGTCTAATTTAGTCGGAATTAAGACTTTCGGCATTTTTAACCTCCATAAAATAAATTTACATTATTAATAACAAAAAAATATATATTATATAATTTACACCCAAAGTGAGATTTTACAAGAAATGAGTTGTATTTTTCACGATATTTTTTTATCTAACTTGACTTAAGCAACTCTTTTCAGGAGTTCTGTGTGGACTTTTTGACGGATATTGCGGATGTCAAGGATGCCCAAAGCCCGTTTATGAGTCTCCACATCAACAATCGGAATTTGGTCGATTTTAAGTTGAAGCATTTTTTCATATACAGCCTTGAGCGATTCCTCCGGAGTTGCCAAATCGTGCAGAGGAAGCATCACATCAGCAACCAGAAGCCACTGCCATGAATCACGATCGCTTAAAACATCCTTGAGAGATTCAAATGTCAGAATACCGCAAATATTTTTTTCTCTATCCACAACCGGGTAAAAAAGTACATCGTTTTCGGTAAAATATTTGACTGCTTTGATTAAAGGAGTGCGGTTTTCCACGACGATTAATTCCTGATCTAAAACATCCTGAACTAACATTTTTTCCATAATGTCTTCTTCAGTGATATTTTTGCCTGCTTCATTGGCTTTTTTTATCGAGAATTTGACCATGTTGGGTCCCATAATTTGCAGAATAAGTGTCGTTGTTGTAACTACATAAACGACCATGTCACCCATATTCAAATTGGGAGTAATTTGTATCCCATTAAGTTTTTCGCCTGCGACGATTGCTAAACCGATAGCCACACCGCCTTGAGCGAAAATTCCGGTGCCGAGGTACTTGCGGATGACGTCGGGAGAGTTAACCACTTTTGCTCCGTAGTATGAACCTATAACTTTGCCGAAGTTGCGGAAAAAAACGTAGCACAAAACAATTCCCCACAGCCAAATCGGCATCGCTCCGAGCGACAATTTAGCCCCGACAAGGACAAAGAAAAGAATGTAAATGGCAATTGAGATATTACGCATTAATTTGAAAATGTGTTCGCTTCTTCGGGGAAGCAGATTCGCCACTCCGAAGCCGATTGCCATTGAGGCAAGGATAACATCCAAATCAAGTTTGATTGCCAAGCCGATACCAAGCAGAACAATGCCGAGCGACAGGGCAACCGCTTTTTCAACTTGCGCAACAAAACGGAAAAACAACATCAGTACTCCGGCACAAACTCCTCCCAAAAGCAGCGAGCCGAATAGATGCACAATTACATGGTACATCTCCTGCATAATGGAGTTTGAACCGCCGCCCCCGACCATAATTTGCATAATTCCGCTGCTTATGCCGTAGAGAGTCATTGCCAGAGCGTCGTCAAGTGCGATAATTGCGATAATTGCTGTGGTCATTACTCCTTTGGCACGATATTCCCAGAGGACATCGATAGTGGAGGCAGGGTCAGTTGCAGAAGCGATTGCGCCGAAAACCAGTCCGACGGCGATTGAAACAATCAAGTTTTGAGTGATTAAATAGATGATGAGAAAGGAACTTAAGGCGACAAAAATAAATCCTGCCATGCCTTCAAAAATCAATATCGTTATAAATTGTTTGGCATATTTTCTGAATGTTTCAATTTTTAATTCGCCGCCGACCAGAAAGCCGATGACTCCGAGGGCGAAAAAGTTAATCACTTTCAAATTCGCGACATCTTCGAGGGTGATGATATTTAAACAGCTTCCGCCTAAAATCAACCCCACAATGATATTGCCGACGACTTGAGGAATTTTTAGTTTTTGACAAATTACGCCGCCGAGCATGCCGCCCAGAATGGTAATTCCGACAACCATGAGAATATTGGTGTCAAACATGATATTATTTCCCTCCTAAATAGGCGTATAATTCGGCGGCATTTTCAGCATTGAGCAAGGTTTCACGCACCTCATCGGCTTTTAAGTTATTGCTCAAATGAGAGAGTAACTTCAAGTGTGCCGCATGCTGATCATCTCTCGCAACGATCATAAAAATCAGTTTTACCTTGCTTGAATCCAGAGATTCGTAATCATCGACCCCGTTTTTAACCAAAGCAACCGCTAATACCAAATCTTTAATCGATTTCATTCGGACATGGGGAATCCCTAAATTTAAGCCGATTCCGGTGCTCATAAGTTCCTCACGCTCATAAATTCCTGCTTGCAAATCTGCTTTTGATTTCACAAAATCGGTCTCTGCAAGTTTGTCAATAAGGATATCAAGCACCTCTCTTTTTGAGGCACTCTCCAGCACGACAACTCGCGGCAAAGCCAAAATTGATGCCAATTTTAAATTCAATACCCGTTCCATTTACATAACTCCATATTAGGTAAGAAAATAACTCGCTTATAATATACCACAGATTTGTTGTTTTTTCAATATATTTTTTATTTTTTTGTGCAAAAAATCATTAAATATCAGATTGGTACAAAATTAAATTTTTTCTTTCAGGCAATTATTTATAAACACAAAGACAAGTAATCATTATAGAGTAAACTTGGATTTGATACGGATAACTTCTTGAAAAAATCAGAAATTATGGTATATTAATTAGATAAAATTTTTGAAGGATGATTTAGAAATGAATATGATGATGATTTTTGCTGAAGATTTTATCAGCGGAAGCGATAACTTAATAAAAATTTGCGATGACAGACGATTGACTCACTTGCACAAAGTTTTGAAGGTCAAGGTGGGTAAAGTTTGTCAGGCAGGCTTGCTTAATGGCAAAATCGGTACGGCAGAAGTTTTGGAAATCGGCGAGAATGAAATCATCATGCGGACTCAACTCGATAATGAGGCACCGCCGAAATTGCCGTTAACTCTGGTTATTGCCATGCAACGACCTAATACCGTCAAAAAAATCATTCATAGTGCAATCAGTGTCGGAGTGAAAAAAATTATTTTCATCGGTTGTTTCAAAGTAGAAAAAAGCTACTGGGATTCATCGGTTTTGCAATCAGAAAGCCTTGCTTATGAACAGCTTCTGGCGTTAGAGCAGTGTGTTGATACCTGTGAGATTGAGATTGAATTTTGTCGATACTTCAAGGATTTTTTGAGTAATATTCTGCCCCGATTGGCGGAAAATTCGCAGTTGCTTTTGGCACATCCTGACAAGGAGGAGAATTTTAGTAAATTCATCGATGAGGAGCGAGAAAGTGTACTTTTTATGGGGCCAGAGGGCGGCTTTACCGATTACGAAGTAAACATGCTCAAGGAGGCAGGGGCGAAGCAATTGAGTTTAGGCAGACGGATTTTGCGGACGGAATTTGCTTTTACCGCTCTGGCAGGGAGATTTTTGCGGTAGACGAGTGGCGAAGCGATGAATATCAAATTAAAAACAATCAAGTGTGCGTTTATCCAAACCATTCCGGTACTTATGGGTTATACGACTATGGGGGCGGCATTCGGTATTTTGCTTAATAAAGCGGGTTTTCACCCGATTTGGGCATTTTTTATGAGTCTGACGATTCTATCGGGGAGTTTGCAGTTTGCGGCGGTGGCGATGTTGAGCGAAAGAATTTCTCTTGCGGAGACGGCACTGCTGTCAATGATTATCAATATCCGCTATGCGATGTACGGATTGTCTCTGCTTAAGCCTTTTCAGAATATCGGTTTTTTCAAAAAAAGTTATATGATTTTTTGCTTGGCGGATGAAGCCTATGCACTTGAGGTTCAGGACGACCGAAGCGAAGATATTCCGAGGGAAAATTTTATGTTTTTTATTGGATTTTTTGACCACCTTTATTGGATAATCGGCAGTACCGCAGGGGCGATAGCGGGAAGTTGTCTGGAGTTCAATGCTAAAGGAATTGAGTTTGCAATGACCGCACTTTTTCTGGTGATTTTGATTGAACAAAGTTGGGATAAAAATAATCGCAAACCGATTTGTATCGGCTTGATTGCCACAGTTGTATCATTAGCGATTTTCGGGGCGGCGAATATGCTGATTCCTGCAATGCTGTTTTTCATCGGGGGGCTGTTGATTTTCCGTAAAAAAATTGAACAAAAAGGGGAGAAAGCAGATAATGAGTGCTGATAATTTGCATTTGATTGCCATGGTTGCAATTATGGCAGTCGTCAGTTATTTGCTGCGGCTATGCCCATTCATTGTTTTTGCCAAGTCGGATAAAGTTCCTGCGACGGTGGAGTATTTGGGACGGGTGATTTCGCCTGCGGCGATTGCCATGCTGGTGGTCTATTGCTTCAAGGATGTTGAATTAAATTCATTGAGCGAAGTGAGTGCCTCGGTAATTGCTTCGGTAATAGTTATCGTTCTGCATAATATCCGCAAAAATCCCTTACTCTCCATCTGCGGAGGGACAATTGCTTATATGCTGATGATCCAACACTTCTAACTACCGCTTGTGTAATAAAATAAAAAGGTTGATGGTTTAAGCTGCGGATATAGAAAATATCACATTTTCGCATTTGTCAGAGTATTTCCAAACTCGTCATTCAGAGCGTAGCGAAGAATCCAGCACACAATTAAGAATGCAGAATTAAGAATTATGAATTATGGTAGGTGTCGCTCTTTTGGAGCGACGAAGTGCGAGCCTGACGGCTCGTAGACTGGATGCTTCGTCGCTTTCGCTCCTCTGCATGACGGCTATATATTGTGCCACGGAGGCAAAGACAAACCACCGTCATTCAGAGCGTAGCGAAGAATCCAGAATGACAGCAGCGACCAACGCCGTCATGACCTTTAGACGGCAACTCCATGCGTCCATACCTCCGTCATGTCCATAATTTTTCTTAATTTTTCAGCTTGATATTAGGGGGAAACTCCGCTGATAGCGAAAATTTATTTTCCCAAATTTGACATCTTTTTTCTCAATTTTTATATAATTTTGATATTGACAAGCTGCTTATTTATGATAAATTATATTAAAACTAATAAATTTTAACCTAAAAATCAAGGAGTTTGCTATGAACAAAAAAAATAATGTCTCAAAAAACTTTTGGGAACTTCCTGAATTAATTGAAATTAACCGCCTGCCGATGGCTGCCGAACTTATGACATTTGATACTGCGGAGAATGCCTTATCATTTGACCGCACCAAATCACCTTATTTTAAGGGCATCAACGGCACTTGGGACTTTATTTTGCTTGACCATCCAGACGACGACTATTCAAATAGAGAATGGGACAAAATCAAAGTACCGGGCGTTTGGACGCTTCAAGGCTTCAAAGACAAACCGATTTATACCAATTTGGTCATGCCTTTTGACAATAATCCGCCGATTGTGCCGACTGAAAATCCGACCGGCATTTACAAAACCAATTTAGAAATCCCCGAATCATGGCAGGATCGTCGAATTGTGCTTCACATCGGCGGAGCGGAAAGCGTTCTCGAAGTCTATTGCAACGGCTCATTTGTCGGCTTAAGCAAAGACACTCGCCTCCCTGCTGAATTTGACTTGACAAATTATGTCGAAACCGGTGCAAATGAGCTTATTTGCAAAGTTATCCGCTGGTCAGATGCAAGTTATATTGAAGACCAAGACCAGTGGTGGAATGCCGGTATCTACCGTGATTGCTATTTGTATTCAACTAATAAAGGCGGCTATATCAATGATATTTTTGCCAATGGCGACTTTGACCTCAATACTCGTGAGGGTATTTTGGATATTGAAACCAATCTCGGCATAGCATGGAACTTCAAAGGCGATGTAATTTGGGGAAATCGCGGTCCGCAAAATCCATTCTATGTCAAATACAATCTCACCGATGCTGACAACAATGTAGTTTACGCTGAAACTGCTAAAATCAGCCACTCATACCGTGAACAGCAGTACACTGCAAAAACTCAAAAAAGAATTGCCAATATCAATCCATGGTCAAGCGAATCTCCTTATTTGTACAAATTAACTGTCGAACTTTTTGACCATGAGCAGAATTTGATTGAAGCAAAAGCACTTAAAGTCGGGTTCCGCAACTTGGTTATCAAAAATCAGGAACTTCTCATTAATGGGGAAGCCGTACTCATCCGTGGTGTAAACCGCCATGAACACGACCAATATAGTTGCAAAACCGTATCTCTTGAAACGATGTTGGAAGATATTAAACTCCTTAAAAAATTCAACTTCAATGCGGTTCGCAACTGCCACTATCCGCAGGATATTAAATGGTACGATCTCTGCGATGAATACGGTATTTATCTCATCGACGAAGCAAATGTCGAAGCCCACGCAAACTACTCAAGTATCTGCCGTGACAGCCGCTTCAAAAAGGCTTTCGTTGACCGCAACGAGCGAATGGTTCTCCGTACCAGAAGCCACGTTTCTATCATCGAATGGTCAACCTGTAATGAAACCGGCTTCGGCGACAACCACATGGCGGCAATTGATGCAATTTTGAAACTCGACAAATCCCGAATCATCCACAACGAGGGAGAGTGCCACGAATTTTGGAGTCAATCACCATTTAACTTCAAACGCTACGGCAACCACGAAATTAATGCTACTGTCAATCGCATGTATCCGCCGATCCAGCAAATCATTGAAATTGCTCAAAGCAAAATCACTGACCGCCCCGTCATTCTATGCGAATACAACCACGCTATGGGCAATAGTAATGGTTCTTTGGCGGATTATTGGGATGCCTTTAAGAGCGTTCACGGACTTCAGGGCGGATTTATCTGGGACTGGGTTGACCAAGGAATTGTACAAGAGACTGCCGACGGCAAAAAATTCTGGGCATACGGCGGTGATTTCGGCGAAAAAATTCATGACTTCGACTTCTGCTGTAATGGCTTAATTTGGCCTGATCGCACCCCCCACCCTGCAATGTATGAATTTAAGCATGTTGCCCAGCATGTCAATGTGGATATGATTGACTGCAATACATTCTATGTAAACAACGACTTTAACTTCAGCGATCTTAAAAATATCAAAGGAACTTGGGAACTTCTCGTTGACGGCAAAGCTGTTGAATCAGGTGAACTTCCGGAACTCTATACAGGTGCAGGAACTTCACAATTAGTGGAAATTGACTACTCAACTGTGGCAATCAAAGAAAATGAACGAGCCCACATTAACTTCTATTTCAGTTATATCAATGCTCCGGCATGGTGCGATGAAAATCATGTGATCGCAAGTGAACAATTTGAAATCACCGATGATTTTGAAGTTATTGAAAACGATGATGAAATTGATTTAACCAAAGTTGTAACTACCGATAACTCAATAAGTTGCAATGATATTTGCATCGAATTTGACAAAAATGACGGCAAAGTAACTATCAGCAAAGCTAATAACTTAATTATCAAGGATTTAGCTAAACTTACCACCTTCCGGGCCCCGACCGATAATGACGGTATCAAAGGCTGGACAGGTCAGGACAAAAAGGCTATGGGCTGGTGGCTTGCGGCTCAACTCGACAGACTTACTGAAAAATTAATTGATGTCAAAGTTCTGAATATTTCTGATAGTTGTGCGGCAATTTCCAGAACCTACCAATACAGCAACGAAGCAGGTCAAAAAATTGACTTCCTGCAGGAAATTATCCTTTCAGGTGACGGCAAAATCGAAGTTTCACAGTCAATTAACTACGACAAAACTCTTCCGAGCCTGCCGAGAGTCGGTGTAATGAATATTACAGCAAACGGCTTTGAAAATGTAACTTATTGGGGATTAGGACCTCACGAAAACTATATCGACCGTAACCGCGGAGCATTCTACGGCTGTTACAGCACCACCGTCAAGGAGATGTTTGAACCCTACATTCTTCCGCAGGAGAACGGCAATCGTACCTATGTGGACAAAGTAATTTTGTCAAACGGCAACAATTCAATCATAATTAATTACTTGAGCCAGCCTTTTGAGTTCGGGGCAAGCCACTACTCAATTGAGGATATTTTTGCGGCAAAACATCCTTGTGAATTAGTTGAGCAGGAAGCAACTTACCTCTCAATAGATTTGGCACAACGTGGATTAGGAACAAATTCCTGCGGTCCTGCAACATTGCCGGAATACTGCCTTGAAGCAGGTGAATACAATTTCAGTTTTGAAATTGAAATTCAGTAAAATTGTTTTTTTGTGGGGAGTTGATTGCACTCCCCACACCCCAGCAACCAGTCATCAGACTGGACAATTGTAATTTGCGTGGTGGTGCGAAACGTTTGAATTGTCGGATAAGTCAGACAGTGCGAGAGCGTGAAAGATGCTAAACGCATCTTATCACGCTCACGCACACGTCAAGGTTGTGATATAATTCAATCCTACCGCCACTATGACCTGTCAACGGCAATTCAATACTTTCATTATCACAAGTTTAGGTCGCTGCTATAGAGTTGGTGTATTCACTTTGCAAAACTATTAGAATGACAATAAAATTTTATTTAAGCACGTTAAGCGATGGTACATGGCTTAAATAACGGCTTTTGCCGTTATGTTTAATACGCAAAACAAGAGAGCGTTTGAATTTCGGAATTTTACAGAAAAAATCATCTTTGATTTCCGGAGTAATGTATTGATCTATCCAAGGAAGATATACTTCTACTGCTCCGATTGCCCAAAGCGGAAAGTAAAACTCTTGAATTTCCTGTGGTGGTTGTTTTTTTATAAATTCATTTTCCCAAGTGTTAAATTTGTCGCGGAACCAATAAAGATCGTGGGTTTTGCCATGAAGCATATAAACTCGACACTCTGCTGTCTCCATAAAACCAACCTTGAAATGTTCTTTTATTGGGTCAATTCCCTCTATCGCTTTGGCAAATCTTTTTATGTGCCACCATAGATCCCAGCGGTCAATGTGGGCATCCCAATACCAACTCTGCCCGGAACCTGCACTCCCTGTGAAAAATGGTGCAAAAAGAATATCATGCAGTAATGCCCCCTCGCTATCTAACTCATAAAGAGGTGATGCTCCGGAGTGATTTTCTTTCACCGCTCCGGTTTCTGCAAGTAGAATTGGTTTGTCATAGTTAAAGTTTTTCAATTCCCGGATGCTTTCTGCACAGAGAATATCCATCGGGGCCTGACAAATTTGGGCAGGGGCACCCGGGTCTAAATAGCGGTGAACTTGATAGAAAGCATTATTGGGAAGATTGCACAAATAATAATAATCACCATAACAATCTGCACGGTCATAACTTCCAAGATTTTGTACAATTAATTGGCGAGGAAAAATTTTCTGCAATTCGACTAACATATAATCGCTCCACTCCCCGACATATTCGTGAATTAAACCCATTGCGCTGATTTCATTCCAGAGTTCAACTGCGACAATAGATGGTGAATTGCCGACCGCATCTGCAATATATTTGGCTTTTGCCAGATAGATTTTGCGGCACTCCTCGCTCTCACAGTACTCCCGCATATCTTTTACTAATGGCAGGTAAATTGTATCACTGAAAGAGGCTGAACTGGTCTTTTGCGGAGTTCTGAATTGCTCCAAAGTAATTTTTAATTTGATGTTTCGTTTTTCAGCATATTTAACGATAGTTTTCAAGTGTTCCAAATTTTCAGAACTAAACTCCCAGAGTTTATCCGGCATGACATTAAAAAATTTACTGCTAACCCAAAGCCTTGCGTAGTTGCCGCCATTTTCTGCAATTTTGTCGAGCCAGTGGAAGTAGGCTTGATAAGTCTCTTCTACTTTAGGGTCATCACTATATAAACCGGGACGGTAAAAGCAAAGATTTACTCCGATTGGAATAAAAGTTTTGCCATTGGAATCAACAAAATAATGGGGATTTTCTTTACTGACTTCTAAAAATTTTTTCATATTTTCAGACTCCTTATTACTATTTGAAAATGCGAGACATCCGGCAAATAACATAACAACAATAATAATTTTTTTCATAGCATTTATTCCATTTTTTTATTAAAGCAAAACTGTTTTTTCTTTATTACTATAACACATTACTCTGTTTTTTGCAAGCTATAAAAAGGTAAATAAATGTAATAATCCGCCAAAACAATCAGAGTTAAAAATTTGAATTGGCAGATAAAATTCTCTCGCAGAAGTTGAAAAAAATTTTTGATTATTTACAATTTAGATAATCATCATAGAGTTGGCGGATGACATCGCTTGAAAATCCACGGGTGAGCATAAATCGATAGAGTTTTTCCCGATGTTTTTTTGGGTCTTTTTCGGTTTTAAGCATGCGGATTTTGAAATCAAAAGAGCGTTTTGCATCCTCAAGTGGGGTTGCTATTTGGGATAAGGCAGAGTCAATCAATGGCTCGGCAATGCGTTTCTCCCGAAGTTTGCGGACGATAACAAATTTGCCGTAACCTTTTGCACTCAAGTTATTTGCATAATCTTTGGCATACAATTCATCATTGATAAAGCCGTATCGCATGCAATCAACTAATGTTGAATTAATTTCTTTGATTGAGTAGCCTTTTTTTTGCAATTTTTGGCATAACTCGTACTCGGAGTAGGGGCGAACCCCCAAGAGTTTCATGGCGTAATCAAGTGGGTTCGGAAGTTCTTTTTTAGGTGACTCATTCATTGTCTGTCCCCTTTCGGATATATTTTTTAAGGGGAGTTAAAGGTTTTTCAAGTAACTTTATCATAAAACCTACCCCAAAAGCGGCAATGATAGTTCCCTCTCGCACACCTTGAATTTTGTCGGTGAAAATCAAGGTAATCAATATCGCTGTAACTACCATTGTGCAGTCAAAGGCGATTTTTACTTTGCCGAAGTTTAAGTTCCAACGCTGTACAATCGAATTGACTATGCCTTCCCCCGGCAGGTAAAAAAGATTTGCCGCAAGTTCGATGCTGATACCCAATGCCAGAACAAAACAGCCGAAAATTTGCTCCGCCAGCAAGGCAAAGTAATTTTGAAAGATGAAAAATCCGCTTATCCACATGCCGATATCGATGAAAAGACCAAGAAAACTTACTGTAATAAGCTGCGTGAGCTGAAAATAATCAAACTCTTTTTTGAGTATCATTATCTGGGCAAGCACCATAAAGGCATTGGTGATAATCGTCCATGTGCCAAGAGTTAAGGGAAGTACGAAAGTCATTGCATACGAGGGGCTTGCAATCGGAGATGTGCCAAGTCCCGGGCGAGTGCTGAATGCAATTCCGATTCCGGTGATAAAAAGTGATATTATTGACCAGAATAATTTTTTTAATGTAATTTTTTTTATCATAGTAATTAATAAAAAAAGGCGGAAACCATTTGATTTCCGCCTGAATTTTATGAAAAATAATACCTAATCGATTAGATTTCTTCGCCGACTTCCCAGCGAGCCATCTGCTTAACAACGATTGACGGTTTCATTTTTGCCAAAGAAGTTTTGTCATCTTTGATCCAAGGCTGATTTACGAAGCAAACTTCGCCGAACCATTTGTTGATTTTGCCTTTGAGAATGTTTTCAATCATGTTAGCAGGTTTGCCTGCAAGCTGAACTGCTGCAATTTCTTTTTCTTTAGCGATAACAGCTTCGGGAACGTCATTGCTGGTGATGTAAGCAGGACGGAAAGCCGCAACGTGCATTGACATATCAGTCAAGAAAGCTGCATCGTCTTCATTCTCAACATCAAGCATAACACCTACACGACCGCCGCCGTGGATGTATGAAGCGATTTTGCCGTTTGATACCCAGCGGATAACACGACGAATCTGCATATTTTCACCGATAACAGCGATTTTGTCGGTCAAAGCAGCTGCTTCATTAGCATTTACAACTGCTGAAACATCACCGGTTGCATCGATATCCAAAGCACGGGTAGCAATTTCCATAACGAAATCTTTGAAACGATCAGTATTTGCAGCGAAGTCAGTTTCGCAGAGAACTTCGACCATAACACCGACATTATCTTTAGTAGCAACGAGAACTTTGCCCTGATTGGTAGCACGACCGCTTTTCTTCTCGGCTTTAGCAATACCTGATTTGCGCAAGTTTTCGATAGCAAGTTCCATATCGCCGTTTGCAGCGGTAAGAGCTTTTTTGCAGTCCATCATACCTGCTCCGGTTTTTTCACGGAGTTCCTGAACCATTTTTGCAGTAATCATAATATTTCAATCCTATTTAAGTTTAGTTTTATAAATTATTCAGCTTTCGGAGCTTCTTCAGCTTTTACTTCTTCTTTTTTAGCGGTAGCTTTTTTAGCCGGAGCTTTCTTTGCGGGAGCCTTTTTAGCCGGGGCTTTCTTTGCCGGAGCTTTTTCCTCTTTGTCAGCTTTTTCTTCAGCGGCTTTCTTTGCAGCAGCAGCCTTTGCATCACGTTCCTCTACGACGCGTTTCTGGTAGATGTCTTTAGCAACCAAAATTGCATCAGCAAAAAGATTGGTGATAACCTGAATTGATTTAACCGCATCATCATTCGCTGCAACCGGATACTGAACCATGGTCGGGTCGCCATTGGTATCAACGATAGCGATGATCGGAATGCCGAGTTTATTAGCTTCTTTGACCGCATTCAATTCGTGTGACATGTCGATAATAACAACAGCCGCAGGAAGTTTTTTCATAGCAGCGATACCGTCGAGGTCGCGGTGCAATTTCTCTGCATTACGAGCCATAACAGCTACTTCTTTTTTCTTCATGCTTGCAGCAGAATCAGCATTGAGAACTTTGTCAATATCGTACATTTTCTGGATTGATTTGCGGATAGTGACATTGTTGGTCAAAGTACCGCCCAACCAACGCTCTGAAACGTGGTACATACCGGTACGCTCTGCCAATTCCTTGGTAATATCACGAGCCTGACGCTTGGTTCCGACAAAAAGAACTTCGCCGCCGTCAGCAACAACATGCTGCAAAAAGTTGCAAGCATCTGCAATCTGGTGCATAGTTTTAGTTAAGTCGATAATAGAGATACCATTTTTTGCCCCGTAAACAAAGTGCTTCATTTTGGGGTTCCAGCGTTTAGTTTGGTGTCCGAAGTGACAACCTGCTTCCATCAAATCATTGATAGTAATTTTTGCCATTTTAGCAGCCTTTCTTTTTGTTGAAATCTTGCATCAAATTCTGAGATTTCATATTGTTAAATTATTTGCTTCGGAGTATAAACACTCCACGTATTTAATTAATATATCATCTTTTTGCAAAAAATCAAGTTTTTTTATAAAAATTTCGACAGATATTTTGTAAAATTAAGAATTCATAATTAAGAATTAAGAATTATGGGAGGTGTCGTGCTAAATTTTTAGCACGACTAATAAAATACTGGATTCTTCGCAGGACATAAAGTCCCACTCTGAATGACGGCGGTTTGTTTTTGTTTCGGTGGTACAGATATGCCAAATTCGTCATCCAGAGGCACTGTAAGTGTCGCATGACACGCTATAATGAAGTGGCAGGAATTTATTTCATGCCACACAACCCATAATTCTTAATTCTGCATTCTTAATTCTTAATTCTGAATTGTGTGCTGGATTCTTCGCAGGACATAATGTCCCGCTCTGAATGACGAGTTTGGCACCTCTCTGCCGTCAGGGCAAAACCATGCAGAAATGCTGCAAGTTCCGCAACATTTGAGATATTATCAATCACACGATTATCGTGAGACATCTCTTATAATTTATAATTTTTTAACTTTTGCATTTGCAATTTTATTAAATTGATATTATATTAAGTTGAAACCTGATTTAGAAGGTTTTATAAATTGAAAATTAAAGAAAAATAAAACTGATTGTAACTACCATTCCTGAATTACGACCTCAAAAATGGTGATTTCCAAAACATTAGGATCAGTGTGTTGTGTGTATTTGTGCACGGCACATTGCGATATTGTTGTTTTGGAACGCCGTCGTAAGCGTAGGAATGGGCAATTCTTCGGAATGTGCCTTTTTTATTGTCTAAAAAATCCCCATTTCAAAGAAAATTCAATCATCATAATAGTTATTAATATTATCAATCGAGAAAGGAGATTATAAAAATTACATTAGCCGATTGAAATGTAAAAATAGTATGAATTTATTAACAATATCAAAAATAGGGATACTATATGTTATGGAGAAGATTAATTTTTTAGACATTCAAAAAGATTTGGGTCTTGATGAAGACCATGCAATAACATTATTACGTAAATTAGAATTAATAAAAGATTTGGATAGTGAATTATATGATATTAAAAATAAATATTATGATACTGAAAAATATTATGAGGAATTACACAAATATATTAATAATAATGGTTTAACCGCACGAGAAGTGCAAGAACTTTTATTGATTACCGAGGAGTCATTACAAAAATTATTACCTTTTATTAAAGACTTTAAAACAGGGAAGTATTTAAAAATATTTATAGAACAACATGGTCAAATTAAAAATTTTGTAGATAATTTTAATCAACAACATCCGGAATGTCAACTTGAAAAAATAAAATGTGATATTTGTGATGATAATAAGCAATCAGCTATTGGTATTTGTAATAAATGTGGTCGTTTTATTTGTCAGGAACATGAACAGAAAGGGATAAATGTTGATGAAATAACACGTTTAGATAAATTTCCAATGATATGTATTAATTGTGGTAAAAATAATATTAAAAAATAAAACTCGGAGGTAATATGTTTGGTATATTCGCTATTCTTGTTGGGATTTTATCTTATGTGATGGCTCCTTTTGTTGGATTTATGATTATTTTAGGAGTCCTCGCACACTTATTTGGATGTGATTGATAAATAGCCAATATTCTAATAAGCAAAGTTAGTTTATTATGTTTTTATAACTTTTGAGATGCGAAATTAAATTCGCATCTTTTTTTTTGTGTGTGGGGGATTTTATTCTCATTTTTTTGCCACGATCATGGAGGGGAGAATATTTATTAGTAAATTGTATCTAACACGATTATACACTTAATCAAATTGTAAAATTTTTTGCTTTCTTTTTTGAAAAGGGATAGGGGGGATAGGGGGAAAGGGAAAAATCTTTTTTCTTTCAGTCAAGAAAAAAGTTTTTCCCTTTCCCCCTTGTACCGCTCTTATTTACCGCAGCATTTTTTGTATTTTTTGCCGCTGCCGCAGGGGCAGAGGTCGTTACGACCGACTTTCTCGGTTTCGCGGCGGTAAGGGATTTGAACTTCCGGCATCGGGGCGGCTTCTTCAGGGAGCGGATTTGTCCGCTGGTTAAGTTCCTGCTGGAGCAAGTTTACCAGAGATTCCGCCTGGTTAGCCTTGTTCTCCGCCATTGAACGCTGCTGCAAAGCCATTAAACGCTCAAACTCTTCAAGTGAAGCGATTGTGACTTTGAAAATATTGCTGACGACGGTATTATAGACTTGATCCATCATCTTTTTGAATACTCCGAATGCCTCGTTTTTGTACTCAACCAATGGGTCTTTCTGGGCGTAAGAGCGTAAATTCATGCTTGAACGGAGTCCGTCCATGGTGTACAAATGTTCCTGCCAGAGTGCATCAATTGATTCCAAAATCACATGGCGTTCAAAATAGTCCATATTTTCAGGAGACATAATCTCATTTTTAATGTTATACGCAGCCTCGATTTTGTCCACAATTGCGAGGGTTAATTTTTCAGGCTCCTGAAGTTGATTTTTGACCAAACAATTAGTGATGTCGGTTTCAGCAAAATCAATCGGGAAAGTCATTCGCAGATATTCAAGGAGACGGCTTACATCGTAGTTATTTTCCTTGTCGCCCTCTTTTGGGGTGGCACAAGCGATAACATTGTCATACACAACATTTTCCACAATCGAGAAAAGCACGTCATGCGGATTATCAGAGAGCAAAGCATCTTTGCGTAACTGGTAGATAATTTCACGTTGTTTATTCATAACATCGTCAAATTCGAGAGTGTGTTTTCTAACTGCAAAGTGTTGCTGCTCAACACGTTTCTGGGCAGTTTCGATTGAACGATTGAGAAGCGGATGTTGAATTTCCTCACCCTCTTCAAGCCCGAACTTTTCAAAAATTTTGACAATGCGGTCTGAACCGAAAAGACGCATAAGCGGATCTTCGAGTGATACATAGAATTTAGATGAACCCGGGTCGCCCTGACGACTGCAACGACCTCTCAACTGGCGGTCGATACGGCGTGCATCGTGGCGTGAACTTGCAATAACATGAAGTCCGCCGAGTTCGGCAACGCCTTCGCCGAGTTTAATATCTGTACCGCGACCTGCCATGTTAGTTGCAACGGTAACGGCAAATTTCTGTCCTGCTTGAGCGACAATATCGGCTTCAGTCATATTGTTTTTAGCATTCAAAACATTGTGCGGAATGTTCTGGCGTTTGAGCATGCGGCTCAAAATTTCAGAATCTTCAACTGAAATTGTACCGACCAAAACCGGCTGTCCGATACGGTGACGGCGTTCAACTTCGGCAACAACTGCATTGAATTTCTCACGCTTGGTTTTGAAAATTGAGTCGTTATCGTCCTTGCGTATGCAGGGGCGATTGGTCGGAATTACCATTACATCAAGTTTGTAAATCTGATAAAACTCGCTTGCTTCGGTTTCTGCTGTACCGGTCATACCTGCAAGTTTTTCATACATTCTAAAGTAATTTTGAATGGTAATTGTCGCCATGGTTTGAGTTTCTTGTTCAATTTTGACATTTTCTTTGGCTTCCAACGCCTGGTGGAGTCCGTCGCTGAATCGGCGACCCGGCATTAAACGTCCGGTATGCTCGTCAACGATTAAAACTTTGCCGTTCTGGACGACGTAGTGAACATCTTTCTCAAAAAGGCAGTAGGCTTTCAAAAGCTGTGACAGGTCATGCAATCGCTCGGTTTGTGCAGCAAAAGCCTCTTGGAAAGCCTGGCGTTTATCGATTTTTTCTTTCTCATTGAGAGAGGGATCGCTCTCGATTTTGTGGATTTCCATGAGCAAATCGGGCATGATGAACGATTCCGGCGAATCAGGTGCAATCGCATTGCGGCCTTTTTCGGTCAAATCGGCCTCGTGAGTTTTCTCGTCAATTGTGAAATAGAGTTCGCTTTGGACTTCCTGAAGCATACCTCGATTGTTGTCGCTTCGAACGTAGGCTTCGTATTTCTCAAGTTCCTTAAGCAGCTCTCCGTCCTCCATCGCCCGGAGTAATTGTTTGTGGGTCGGCATACCGAATTTAACCTGCAAAAGTTTGCGGAGGACGAATTTTAATTCATCATCAGTCATGCCATCTTCTTTGTACAATAAATTATTAACCTGCTGCATCATAGTTGAGCAGAGAGCATTCTGCTTGCTGTAAACATTGGCAACCAGCCCCTGAATTTCGGCAAACTGATGGGTGGAAGCGGCAACCGGCCCTGAAATAATGAGCGGAGTTCTCGCTTCGTCAATCAAAATACTGTCGATTTCGTCCACGATTGCGAAAAAATGGTCTCTTTGCACAATGTGTTCACGCTTCATCGCCATGCCCATGTCGCGGAGGTAATCAAATCCAAATTCGCTGTTGGTACCGTAGGTGATGTCACAAGCGTACTGCTCTTTGCGTTCAGAGGGGTGCTGCATATTCTGGAGGCAACCGACGGTTAAGCCCAGATATTTGTACAAAGCCCCCATCCACTCGGAGTCACGGCGGGCAAGGTAATCATTTACAGTAACCAACTGGCAGTTTTTGCCGGTCAAAGCATTCAAGTACAATGGCATAGTCGCAACAAGTGTTTTTCCCTCACCGGTTGCCATTTCAGCGATTTTTCCCTTGTGAAGAGCGATTCCCCCCATAATCTGCACGTCAAAGGGAATCATATTCCAGACGACTTCGTGGTCACATACGGTAACGGTAGTGCCGCAGAGACGGCGGCAGGCATTTTTAACAACTGCAAATGCTTCGCAGAGAATATCATCGGTAGTTTCGCCATTCGCCAAGCGATTTTTGAATTCATTGGTTTTGTTTTTTAATTCATCATCAGAGAGTTTTTGGTATTCAACTTCCAATGTATTGATTCTGGCAACCAAGGGGAGCATTTTGCGTACATCCCGCATTGATTTGGTGCCGAAAATTTTTTCCAACAACTTTATGAACATATTGTATTACTCCTTACTCCTCAATTATTTATAAACCGAAACGAATTGCCCAAAAAAATTGAACAATTCGTATCGTAATTTTATCACTCTATCCTCATTATTTTGAACCGGGACGGTCAATCGGAAGTCCTGCTTTGCAAAGCTCGCAATTGTCCGGCTCAAATGTTTGCAAATTAAGTTTAATCAAACTGTAGGTCGGGACATCGAATTTTGCCAAACCGCCTGAACGGTCAACCAATACCGCAACCCCGACTACATCTCCACCGTGTGCTCTTACCAAATCAATGGTTTCCTGAACTCGTCCGCCACGGGTGATTACATCCTCGGCAACCAAAACTTTTTCGCCGGGTTTAATTGAAAAACCACGCTTCAATACCAACTTGCCCTCGTCCTTGTCCGCAAAAATCGCACGAGTTCCCAAGGCTCTGCCCATCTCCTGTCCGACAATTAAACCGCCGACCGCAGGAGAGATAACTGTTTCAATCTCAATTCCTTCGAATTTAGTTGCCAGGTGTTTGCAGAGAAGTTCCGCTTTGTCCGGATACTGCAAAAGCAATGCCGCCTGGAAAAACTGGTTACTGTGCAATCCGCTTCTTAATTGAAAGTGTCCGTTCAAAAGAGCTTTTGACTCTTCAAATACTGCTATGATTTCCTGATCTGTCATTTTTTTCACCATATTTTATATTATTAAATTATTTTATCTGAAAGTATCGGCACTTGACGGCTCAATCCACAAGTGGAAGTCTACCTTTTTGTCGCCGAGGTCTAAAGTAATTAAGGTATTTAATCTGGTTAGCAACAACGCATACGGAACTTTGACCGAACCACCTGCCACATTTACTGAAACATTGCTGTCACCCAAAATATCTTCAGCATCGCGAATCGCACTCACGAGTTTCAGCATGCGACTGAGTTTGTCTCTCAAAACAGCATCAAACTCATAGGTCTTATGGCACTTAGGGCATACCGCCTGAAAGTTCTTGCGGGAAATATCGGCTAAATTAAACTCGATAACCCCGGTACAATTGGCATCAAGGCAATGAAAATCAATCTGTGCCTTAGCTCCGATGTTTTTTACGTTGTTGTCCATTCCTTGTATTCACCTTTCGGTAATAATTAGAGAGAAGTTACAGTGTTGTAAAGAACTGCCGCATTTTCGGTGCTTGCAATCAATTTGTCAAGTACGCCCGGCTCACGCATTTTGCGAGAGATGCTGCCCAAAAGCTGCAAGTACGCATCCTGATTTTCGTCAGGACCGACGATGAAAACCACAACCTTAATCGGTTTGCCGTCCTGTGCCTGGTAGTCGGTAATTTCATTTTTTGCAACACCGATAACAACTACCGGGGCAGGAATATCATTCACGCGGATGTGGGGCAATGCTAAACCATTACCGACACCGGTGGTAATCATTTTTTCACGTTTCCATGTCAAGCGGAAGATTGTATCGCGATTTAATTTAGTTAAATCTGCCGCTCTGTTGATAAGCTCGTCCATAATTTGTAATTTGTCGGTTCCATCCAAAAGGATGACAGAATCTCTTGAAACATACTTTAAAAATTCGCAACTCATTATTTTACCTCCATCATACTAAAAGTTACAAAAATTTACATATTTACAGTAACATAACGCAATTTTTCAATATTGCAATAGAAAAAAACAATTTTTTTACAAAAAAAACGCTTTTTTTTGAAAAAATAAAAAAAAATGAATTTTTTCTGAATTTTACTTGAAAAAATTACAATTAGGAGTTATATTTACAATATCGCATTTTTAGTCGAATAAATGTTGCCCGGATGGCGGAATGGCAGACGCAACAGACTTAAAATCTGTTGTCTTTTTAGACGTGCGGGTTCAAGTCCCGCTCCGGGTACCATTTTTTTTTGTTTTGAAAAAGGATAGACTTGTTGAAATTGACATCTCGTGTACCTAAAGTACACTTCGGTCAATTTACAACATCGCCTCTCGCATTTTCAAAACAAAAAAAATGATATTTTCATTATTTTTATTTATTATCAATTTTCTTGTGTTCGCTCTCGCTCAAACTGTTTTTATTGGCATGCAAGGTTTTGTGATTATTGAAAAAGGATAGGCTTGTTGAAATTGACATCTCGTGTACCTTAAGTACACTTCGGTCAATTTGCAACATCGCCTCTCGCATTTTCAAAACAAAAAAAATACTACAAATTACTTTTTAATTTTAATTAGTTTTTTTTTCTGTGTTCGCTCTCGCTCAAACTGTTTTCATCGGTATGCAAAGTTTTGTGATTATTGAAAAAGGATAGGCTTGTTGAAATTGACATCTCGTGTACCTTAAGTACACTTCGGTCAATTTACAACATCGCCTCTCGCATTTTTAAAACAAAAATGCAGAAAATATTTGATTTTTATTTGCGAAAAACACTTTTGGGTGTATTTTATTTGATAAAAACAAAAAAAGAGGGATGTCTATGAAAAAAATTGTTTTAATGTTCATGATCTTGGTGGCTTCAGGGGTACAATCAGAAGAATTTCATGAGTGTACCAGTTGGATGGTTTTTTCCGATTTAACTGAAAATGGAGTGAATATCCTTCATAAAAATCGCGATAATCATGCTCAAAAAGTCAGTGCGGTAATGAGTTCGCCTAATGCAAAGCGTAAATGGGTAGGATTGGGTAATCCTAATCACAATTCTCCGACTATGGGATTGAATGAATCCGGTTTGGCTGTCGCTGTCAATAGTGGAGAAAAAACTAATTATCATAGTAGCAATCCTAAAGGAAAAAATACCGTTAGAATTTGTAGAGAGATTTTAGAAAATTGCGGTACTGCGGAAGAGGCTGTGAAAAAATTAAAATCATTTATTGATGCCAAAGATTATAATCATAGAAAAAGTGGTTCAATTTTTTTATTTATGGACGCAAAAGAGGGATATATTTGTGAAATTACAGCTCATTACGTTGCGACAAGAAAATATGATAAGGGCTATATATGTCGTGCTAATAGATGGCGTTTCCCCGAGATGGATCAATTCAGCAACACTCCGGTAAATGAAGTTTTTGGCAGCAGTCTCAGGGAAAGTATTGTGAAAAATTCCTTGAAATCTGTTTTGCGAAAAGGTGAAAAAATTGATGTTGAGGATATCATCAATATTGCTCGTGATTCTAAATTATACGCACCTGCCAAAACAACTTCTGCGGTGTGTGGGAAAAAAACTCTCTCTGCTTTGACTATGGTGATAGACAAAGAGTTTCCTGATGTTTTATCTTATGGCTATGCTTTAATTGGGTATCCCCGACATACAATTTGTGTGCCATTGCCGATTTGTATTGATAAATTGCCGACTGAAATGGTTGATGGCAGCTGGTCAGTTGGCAGTTATAAAAATTTGGCAAAGCAGGGCAGGTTTAATAAAATTCCTGTTGAATGGATTGAATTTGAAAAAGAGAGTAGAGTCAAATTTGAAAAAACTCTTGCTGCAGCACGCGAGCTTGTTCGTAACAACAAAAAACATGAAGCAATTAAACTTCTAAATCAAACTGCTTTAGAAATTTGGCAAGGTGCGGAAAAGTTTGTTTTTAATAAGTAAAACTATTTAAAAATTATTTTAATGATATTACGCTTTGATAATAATAAAATTCAACCGGTGGCGTTTCCTTTTAGAAAATATTTAAGCTGAAAATATTACAAAAAAAGGTGAACAAGTTACATTAAACGGACTTGCAAAACGGCGATTGGATGCGGCGATTGAGTTAACTAAACTTGCGGAAGAGATTCAATAACCGCATGGCCAAAATGTATAAAAATATACTTTGCCATAAAATCGATAGAACCACATGCCGCTATCTAACATCAGTCCTTTGTAATTGCAGAATATATTTTCATTTTTCAATGTTAATATATAATTTTTTAATTCTTCAGTAAAAATTTGCGGATAATATTTCAGAAAGTCCTGTCGATTCTCTAAACAGAATATGTCTATTTCAATTGGATAAATAAACATTTTTGAAATCGCTTCTGCATCATCATTGCGGATATGCTCTTGTAATGTCGGCAAAAATGCTTCGATAATCGGTTCTTCGTCTTTGTCTATTCCGGCAACTCCGTATTTTTCACTTGATGTGCCATTATAACGCCGGAAGATGTTAGTGCGTCGCATTTGAGAAAGTGGCGTATCGCCGTAAATATCGCCGAATGGCACGCTTGATTCGCATTTCTCTCCTTTGTTGTTCATATACTTAATGTACATCCTCCCATCGTCTTTCAAAAATAATTTTTTATGGTAAAGTTTAATATTTTTACCAAGATATTTTTCAAATTTATAACCTATATTGTATTGGGTTTGCAATATTTGACTTTCAAGGTAATAATGATTTCCTTTGCGGTAAAGGCGACATTCATAATCTCTGCCGCCTAAAAAATAAAGAGGAGAGTTTTCCTGATGATTGTTAAATGATTGTATTATTTCTATTTCCGCGGAAGTGCAGCCGCTTGATAAAAATAGAGTTGAAATAACTAACAAAATTATATAGTATTTTTTCATAATTAAGTTTCTTTTGTTAAGAAAAAATTAGTAATCCCACATGTAAAGAACATGCAAATATGCTTTGCGATCATCTCCTAAACGGAACCACATGCCGCGATTTATCATAAAACCGAGAACATTACAGTATATGTCTGTGCCTTGCAGTTTTAATAAATTATTTTTTAGTAAATCTGTGAAAAAATAAGGGTAGTATTTCAGAAAATCCTGATAGTTTTCAACCCAAAGATCATTTATCCAAATTGGATAGATAAGCATTTTTGAAATCGCTTCTGCATCATCATTACGAACATGTTTTTGCAATTCCAGCAGACGAGCTTCAACAATCGGTTTCCCTACTTCATATATTTCAGACCATGCATATATGTGTCCATATCCCAAATTAAAAGAGATTTCTTTTTTAGGAATATCAGAAATATGTTTATCGCCGTAAATATCGCCGAATGGCACGCTTGATTCGCACTTCTCTCCTTTGTTGTTTATATACTTAATGTACATCCTCCCGTCGTTACCTAAAAACATTCCTTGTTCGGAGGGGACAATATTTTCCCCCAGATACTTTGTAAATTTGTGTCCTAAATCAAATCTTGTTTCCACTATTTGACTTTCAAGGTAATAATGATTTCCTTTGCGGTAAAGACGGCATTTAAACTCTCGTCCGCCCCAAATATATGGAGAATTTTCCTTGAAATTATCAAGTGTCTGTATGGTTTCTTCCGACAATGTGGAACTGCAACAACTTGATAAAAATAAACTTGCAGCAATCAACAAAAAATAAGAAATAAACTTTTTCACTTTTATATTCCTTTTTACCGATGAAATAATATACACTAAACAAAAAAAATTACAAATTGAAAATTTGAAAAAACATTTTATGATATTACGCTTTGAATCCAGAAAAAAACAATCGTGTTGATTATGAGGACATTCGTGCTTTTGTCCTGTCAACGTTTTTTTTGAAATTAGGTTTCGAAAGGCAAAAACTTTTAAAAAAGTTGTTGCCTTCGCTCACGGATGTGAGGAAAAATTTTGAGATGTGAAAATTTGAAAAATTTTCGCATCTCTTTTGGTCAAGGTCGCTGACCTTGCGTAGGGGTGTGGGGACGGCGTTAGTCTCCACAAAAAAAACTCAATTTTCAAAAAAATGTTTTTCACTTATTGATTTTATTCAAAAATAGAGTATATTAATAAGAGATTAATTCCTATTCGTATATGCAAGAAAAATAAAGAGGTTGTTATGGTGATTTTTTGGGCGTTGGGCAATATGATGGTTGCCGCATTGAATGATTTACTTTTTAAGTTTTACGCTCGCAAAACGAGATCACAAGGACTTTTCTGTGCCATAATCGGCGTTATATGGTGTATTTTTTTCTGTTTGGTATTGAAAAATTCCGTCGAAAACTGGAAAGCAACTTTAATTTGGGGGAGTATTTCAGGATTTTTTTCAATCGGTGGTAACTTACTGATGCTTGACTCAATGAAAAAACTTGATGTCGGAGTTTGTTCGACGATTTATCGGCTTAATTTAGTGCCTGCGGTGCTTCTGGCGGCAATTTTTCTCGGTGAAAAAATTACTTTAATTCAGTATATTGCCATTGTCTGTGCCTGCTTGGCGGTATTGGCTTTCCGCCCCCGTCGGAGTTCAAGTGAGCGTGGAATGACATTGAGTTTGATTGTCATGGTTATTGCCTCGTTTATGCGGGCGGGAATGGGACTTAGTTACCGCTATGGTTTTTCGGTTGCCGAAGCTGATGTGCAATTTGTGCCTTTCATCAATAGTTTATTTTGGGTACTCGGCGGACTGCTCTATGGTTTTTTCCGTGAAAAAGATGAGTTGAAGCAATTAAAAGATTCGGCTATTTGCAAAAAATTATTGGGCTACGGGGTTGCCTCCGGAGTTTTGGTGTCACTAATTACTTTGACCATGGCGAAAGCGCTTGAGGGTGGGGCGGTGTCGCTTGTTTTGCCGATTATGCAGATGAGTTTTTTAGTTACGGGGCTGCTTGGGGTGTTGTTCATGCATGAAAAAATTACTTTTCTCAAAGTTACTGCATTTATTCTCGGAATTGCAACCGTATTGCTCTTAAGTTTTTCGTAATTAAAATTAGACCGATTCGGTTTATTCAAAGATGATTTTTTCGTCGAATTGACTCCAATCCCATTCTCGCGGAGTTGATTTGCGTAAAATTAATGTCGGCTGTTTTTTGATTGATTTTTTAATTTTTCGCTCTTGCAAAATATCACTTAATAACTCCTGCACATTCTCCTGCAAGGGGAGTGAGATTGAACTCAATGGGACTTTGGCATAGGCTGAGAATGGGGCGTTATTAAAGCCGATAATTGCCACATCATCGGGAATTTTAATCCCCTTTTCAAGTAAATACTCCATTACGCCGATTGCCAGACTGTCGTTGCGAAGCAGCAGGGTACGGCACTTGCCGTTTTGAATTTTTTTCAGAATTTCAGGGGCAAGTGATTCGTAGCCGAAGCGGAAAAGATTTTTAATTGCTGAAACTTGGTAATATACATCGTCTAAATTTTTCGGAGTCTTTTGTCCTTTTTCTACTGCTTGAACCATGGTTACGGGACCGTAAGATGATTTTTCCAGAAATGCTTTCAGTTTTTGATAATACTCATCACGGGCGAAGCCGATTTTATGTGCAATAATGTCGATTTCGCAGTCGCTGTCATCAAAGTAATAATTTGCCGCATAGATATTAATTTCAGGTAATTTAGAAAAATTTATATTTTTGAAATCCTCTCCGCGTAGATAGCCCAAAATAATGAAATCTTTGATCCCGAGACCGACTCCGTTTTTTATTGTGTCAAACAGATTGTCAGATGAAGAATACAAAATAGCATAATCACAGTCGCTTTGACTATTGAAGTCGGAAATAATGTCATTCAAAATTGATGGTATACTATTCATTGCAGTATCGTTTTTGATGACGAGACCAAAATATTTTTTACGGTTTCTTTTGAAAATACGGCTTGCAAGCATATTGGGAATGTAACCCATTTCATCTGCCTTTTTGCGAACCTCCTCAATGCGTTTCTGTGAAATACGGCGTTTGGCAGTATCGCCATTAAGGCAGCTTGATACAGTTGATGGAGCAATATTTAATGCTTTAGCAATATCTCTGATAGTTACGTTGCTCATAAACTTCCTTTTTTAACTATTATTATACTCTAATTTAATATAAATCTTCATTCACTGCAATTCAAATAAATTTATTATTTTTTTATGAAAATAAGCAAAAAAGACTTGACAATTGAAAAAAGTGGTGTATACTATATCTATTGAAAGTGAACAACAAGTTGTGCAAAATGACTGCACTATTTTTATCAGGAGAAGAAAATGCGAGTTTCAATCAGTGATAGCAAAATTGAGATGGGTAAAAAAGCCGCGGCGTGTGGCGCTAAATATATTCGATTGGCGATTGCCGAAAATGGAGTGGCAAATATTGTTCTTGCTTGTGCTCCAAGTCAAAATTACACCTATGATGCTTTGGTTGAAGAAAAGGGTATTGATTGGTCAAAGGTCAGAGTTTTTCATTTAGATGAATATATTGGATTAAGTGATTCTCATAGTGCGTCATTCCGTTTAAATTTACATAAAACTATTCTGGATAGATTGCCGATAAAAGAGAGTAATTTTTATCCAATTCAGGGTGATAGTGAGGATATTGAAGCAACTCTCAATAGTTTAGATAGAGAGATTAAAAGTTGCGAAATCTGCGTTGCCTTTGTTGGTATTGGGGAGAATGGTCATGTCGCATTTAATGATCCTCCTGCTGATTTTGAAACGAAAAAAGCGTATATTGTTGCTGATTTGGATGAAGTTTGTCGCAATCAACAGTTTAAAGAGGGATGGTTCCCAACTTTCGATGCTGTGCCTAAAAAAGCAATTACTATGAGTTGTCAGGAAATTATGCGGGCAAAGGTAATTATCAATAGCGTACCAGATACCAGAAAAGCTCAAGCGGTAAAAATGGCTATTGAGGGAGATGTTACCAATATGGTGCCTGCTTCAATTATGCAGAATCATTTGAATTATTATGTTTTCCTCGATTCAGAATCTGCGGCACTGTTGGAGAAAGATTATGAATAATCCGATGTGGGTCGATTTACAAGTTAACGGGCATAATGGGGTTGATTATTCTTCGCCTTTTTTGACGGCGGATGAAATTATTCGCTCTGCGGAGGAGTTATATGAAGCAGGGACGGAGATTTTTTTGCCGACGATAGTTACTTCTTCGGATGAATTGTATAGTCGTAACTTGCCCTTAATTAAAAATACTGTGGAGAAGTATGGGATTAGTAAAAATATCCCGGGGATTCATATGGAAGGCCCTATGCTGACGGTCAAAGGTTCGCATAATCCTGAATATATTCAGCCATGCAGTGCAGACAAAATACAGGAATATTTTGATGTGTCTGAGGGATTTATCAAATTAATAACTCTTTCCGCTGATGCTGATAATGTAGATATTGCAATTAAAAAAGCAAAAGAGTTAGGGATCGTTGTTGGACTGGGGCATCATATGGCAAATTATCAGCAGATAGCGGCGGCGGCAGATGCCGGAGCAAGCGTGCTTACACATTTAGGAAACGCTTGTCCTAATATGGTTGGCAGACATGATAATCCATTACTTGCAGGACTGGCAGAAGATAGATTGAGTGCGATGATTATTACAGATGGTCACCATTTGCCTGCGGAGTTGATAAAAATTATTTTTCGGGTAAAAGGAAGCAAAAATATTATTGTAAGCAGCGATGCCTGTTCACTTTGCGGCTGCAAGCCGGGGAAATATGAACTCTGGGGAAATCAGGCGATTTTAGAGAAAAACGGTAAACTGCATAATCCCGATAAACAATGTTTGGTCGCGGCGGCGGCGACGCTTGATATGTGTATGGATTTTTTGAAGTCATTAGAGATTTTAAGCGAAGCAGAATTGCTGGATGTGGGTAGAAATAATGCCTTGAGGTTATTGAAAATATCAGAGTAATTTTAATTTTGGAGGTTTTTATGAAAAAAATAAGTTGTTTATTACTACTTGGACTATCATTGTCATTATCGGCTGTTGAGCTTTTTATCGATTTTGAGAAAGATGGTGCTAAAAATTGGGTGCCTTTTAAGTCCGGTGAAAAAATCGAAATCAGTACTGAAAATCCTGCGGAGGGCAGTTGTTGTTTGAAAATTTTGCCTAACGGTATGAAGTTAAATAAAAATGGTTATATCAAAATTGACCCGAACGCAACTTATCGAATTTCGGTCAAACTGCGTGCAACTTCGGGGAAAGTGCGATTTTCAGTAGTTGAATTTGATAAGAAAAAAGATTGGCTTAAAGGTACTACTGCTTTTATCGGTGAAAATCAAAGCAGCTCTTGGCGATATTTTGAAAAAGAGTGGAAAGCCAAAAACAGTTCAGCCAACTACATAACAATTCAATTTGACGGCGGCGAAGGATTCGCAGATGAAGTGGCAATCGAAAAAGTCGAAGCAGTGAAAGTCGTGGAGGAAGCAAATAAAAAACTCGGAAGCAACAAGGTTAAGTGGGAGAGTCTTTCCGGAACTGTTGAGAATAGTGGCGATAATGCTTTTTTGTTGAAAAATGGTAAAATCGGGACTTGTCTTGAACTTGAGGGGGATAAAGGTTATTATTTAAATGTTAAAATGCAGGGTGCTATCGGGCAAAGGGTGCTTTTTTATTATCGTGAGTTTGATGCAAATGGTAATGACTTAAGCAAAAAAGATGTTCTCTTTGCTAAAACCAATACCAATGACAATGAGGGTGGCGTAAATCTTTTCTTTTCTGTCGGCCCTAAAACTGCAAAAGTTAAATTAAGTATTCAAAGTGTCGGAAAAGTCAATATTCGTGATGCAGAAGTTAAAGAATTGGCTGTCGGCAAATCTGATTTGCATGTGGATGTACGTCCTAACCGTTATTACTATTACCCGAATGAAGACGGTATGCTGAATTTTGCGGTGCATAATAGTGGCAAAAAAATGGTTCGTTTAGGTGCAATTTTGACTCGTCTGGAAAATACCA
Source organism: Lentisphaeria bacterium (assembly GCA_017456285.1). Lineage (GTDB taxonomy): Bacteria > Verrucomicrobiota > Lentisphaeria > Victivallales > Victivallaceae > RGIG5270. The sequence continues at coordinate 18,512 of JAFTJQ010000007.1, read as the reverse complement.
AAGGAGAGAGTTATGCTCTGCCGGTAAGTATGTTTGATTTTGGTGGCAGAGTTGCTCCGGGAAATTGGCTTCGAGGGGAGATTAAACTGCCGGTAAGTGAATTACCAGCAGGGCCATGGCGTGTAAAAAATTATTTGATTTCTGACGGCAAAATTATTGATGTGCAAATTCGCCAAATTGGAATTTCTGATGTGCCGTATGAAGTGGTAACTCGTCATAATGTTCGAAGCAGAAAAGAACCGATTTTCTTTATGATGTTGAGTCAATGGCCTGAATATGGCATGTATAAACGTTTTCGTGATTGGGGATTTGATGTAATTGAACCTGATTTGACTTGGGGCGAATTGGAACCGTCTAAAGGGAATTATTGCTTCGATGTGATTAATAGAAGTTTGGATATTGCCAAAGATACCAAATTGGCATTCGGCATTAAAGTAATGTGTTGGGATGTTCCTGCGGATTTAGAGGAGCGTATGATTTCCAGCAACGGTGATATCGGGCATGTGCCGCCGATTAGGGGAGAAGGATTTGATAGACTTGTAAATTTATGGCGTGAAATTGCCCGTCGCTACAAAGATCATCCGCAAGTTGCGTGGTACACTCCGTCAGTGGGAATGAATGATGGGCCTTTGCATGGAAGTTTTACCCGTTGCCATTCGGTTAAACAATGTTTTGATTATTCTCCTGCTAATGAGGCGGGATGGTGCAAATTTTTGCAAGCACGTTTCAGTTTAGCGGAAGTCAGCAAACTCTACAATAAAAATTTCAGCAGCTGGAGCGAGGTGAAATTTCCGGATCAAAGTTATAAATATTCTCCGGAGGGCGAGGGCAAAAATACGGAGCCTAATAATATTTTTGATCTTTTTATTGAATATAATGCCCAAGCCGTTACCGAAGGATTTATCCGCATTTGGGATGCGATTCGCGAGGTTGACCCTGATACTCCGATTCTTTTAAAGGCAGGCGGAGGATATTTGGAGAGAGTGCCTAAAGGCTTTGAATATGAAAAATTATTTAAACTTTGTCAAGAGAAAAATATTCTTTTTGTTTCAACCTCAACCCCTGCATTAACCGCTGAACCATTAAAAATTGAACGTGCACAGCAGGCTTTGCCGAATACAATTATTGTCGGAGAAGTCGGTGCGGAGGGTGAGCAATTTCCTGCTCCGCCGCTTTGTACTTCAAAATGTTTTTACTTAACCATGCGTTATGATATGCCGATTATGGGATTTTGTGTCTATCCCTCTGATGTGCCACCGGATTTATGGGGACCGATCAAGATGATGCAGCAAGAACTTAAAGGCTATAAGCGTTACGACGGCAAATTGAGAATTTACGGTGATGCGAATATGCGTACTTATACTCAACTTGCTATCGATATGCTCTCATCCCAGAGATCTCCTTATCGTAAGAATATGGAAAAAATTGAATACAATAGTTACCCATTTTCTCATATTTACGATGCTTATTTGCCGTGGTCGAATTTGGGCAATGATATTGTGATTTTTGATGCAGGCAGTCTTGCTTTTACCAAAGAAGTTGAGACAAGTTTACTTAAACATGCCGAAAAAGGCGGTATGGTTGTTTTGTCATCAAATTCATTGTGGGCTCAAAAGGGTTCAATTTTGAATACCTATCGCAAAAATGCAGTGAAAAATAACCAAAATATTTCATTTTATCAGTATGGTAAAGGAGGTTTTTATTTCCCGAATACCCCGACAGATTTGGAGAAAATAAATCCTGCAATTCTCTCTCCTGTTCGCTGGCGTGGTAATGTGCCGGTTCTGACCTCAATCATGTTTAATAAGCAGGGGGACTGCAAAGTTATTTTATTCAATCCCGGTGATAAAACTGCGATTGGTACTTTGGAGTGCGATAAAAATTATAAGTTGCAGGGTGAAAATAAATTTACATTAGCCCCTGCATCTTTGCAGTTATTAGATTTTGAAATGAAAGGTAATGTAAATGAGTAGATTTTTGCGAGTTGCCGCACTTTGTCCGCCATTGCCGAAAGAAAAAGTGAAAATATCTGATGGCGTAGAAGTCATGCAGAAGTTTTGGGATGAAAAATTAAAGTCGGTATGGGCAGATAACCCAGAATTTATTGTTTTACCTGAATGTTGTGACCGCTTCATCGCCCATACTCCTCAAGAGAGAATGGATTATTATGCTTTTCGCGGAGATAAGTTATTGAATTTTTTTGCGGAGCAGGCGGCGGCACATAATTGTATGATTACTTACCCTGCGGTATTTTTAGAAGATGATGGTATTTGGCGTAATATGGTTTTTGTAATTGACCATCACGGCAAAGTTATCAGCAAATATTACAAAAATTATCCGATGGAAACTTAAATTAATGATTTTAATATCAAAGCAGGCGAGAGAGGTGTTGTCGCATCATGTGAATGGGGCAAATTGGCGTCGGCAATTTGTTTTGATTTAAATTTCGATAAACTTTTCCAACAATATGCCAAAGAAAAGGTGGATATCCTTTCATTTCATTCGGTTTTCCATGGTGGATTGTTGCAAAAAATGAGAGCGTATCAATGTCATTGTCATTTGGTTACTGCAATTGCAGGAGAGAGATGTACTGTGCTTGACCCGCAAGGTGAATTGATCGCTTCATCTACTAATTATCAATATTATTTAAGTACTACTTTGAATTTAGATTGTGCGACAGTACATTATGATGATGGAAACTTTGAAAAACTTGATAAGTTGAAGTTGAAATATGGAAATCAGGTTATTATTCGTGACCCCGGTTATTTAGGTTCGGTTTTAGTAACTTCAATGCATTCTGAAGTGTCGGTACATGATATGCTTAAGGAATTTGAAATGATGGAAGTTGCAGATTATCTGAAAAGAGCAGAATTATGTGCTGATAAATCAGGCGGTAGATTATAAAAATAATTAGATTTGTGGAAATTTTGGATAGAATAAGGAAATAAATAATGAAAAAACAAGTTAATGTCGGTTTTATCGGGGCTGGTTCTTTTGTTAGTGGTTATCATTTATTGACAGCCAGAGATAGTGAACTCATGAAAATTCGTGCCATTGCTGATATTTCAAAGGAAACTTTGGATCTTCAGCAGAAAAAATTTAAGCCTGATTATGTTACAACTGACTACAAAGAAGTTCTTGCAGATCCAGAAATTGATATGGTAATTATCGGAACAAAACACGATCTCCATGCCAAATTGATTATCGAAAGCCTTGAAGCAAATAAGTGGGTTTTTTGTGAAAAACCAATGGCACAAGATGATCAGGAATCACGAGCAGTTATCGAGGCAGTTGAGAAATCAACAGGAAAACTTGCAATTGGTTTTAATCGTCGTTTCGCACCTGCACATAGGGATATGAAAAAACTTATTCAAAGTGTCAAACGCCCATGGTTCCTTTATTATCGCCAAATGTGTCCATACGTGTCAAAGGCAAAGTTTTATTATACCCAACCACATATTCTTTATGAGGGAACTCATATTTTGGATTTGGTGTGCTGGCTTTTTGATGATGTGCCAGTGAGAGTGAATATGACAGGAGATTTTACTGATAATAGTGTACAGTTAGAGTTTAAAGATGGTTCGCAAGTATTGTTTCTCTGCGGCACAATGAGTTCATTCTTGTACTGGAAGGAGCAACTTGAATTCTGTGCTGAACATCATGCAATTAATATTGCCGACATGGTAGATATGCGTGTGCGTGGTTGGGAGGGCGAATTTGATAGATTGTACTCTCCTTATTTAGATGAGAAAAAAGAAGAAGTTTTCAAATATGGATTTGATTTTTACGATACTTTGCGTTCTGAATTGATCTATCGTCAAACTGATTTTATTAATCAATACAATATTCCGATAGAGCATGTTAATCGACCAGCTCCGAATCCATTGCCGTATGATATTGAGAAATATGACAAAAGCAATCCTGAATTGCAGATTTTCTTCCCTGATAAAGGTTGGCGTCAATCTTTGGAACACTTTGCAGAGTGTTTCTTGAGTGGTAAAGAACCAGAGAATGCGTCAGGAATCGATGGTGCATTGAGTACAGAATTGGCAGTTGCTTTGATGAAATCACTTGAACTTGGTCAAAGGGTTGAATTTAAATCTCAATTTTTGAAAGAAAAAAAATAGGCAACTGAGATTAAAATTAAGGAATAATTATATTATGCGGAAAATAGGTTTTGGAATTATCGGAGCAGGAATGATTGCTGAGTATCATGCTCATTCGATAAAAAGTCTGGACAATGTTGAATTAATTGGATTTTTTGATACAAATTTAGAAGCTGCAAAAAAAAGAGCCGCCGAATTTAATTGTCAAGTGTATCAATCACTTGAGGAACTTCTTGCTGATCCTGCAATCGAAGCAGTTACAATTGCCACTCCTTCTGGGTTGCATGGAGAAATCGCCATTGCTGCTGCTAAAGCAAAAAAACATATTTTATGTGAAAAACCAATAGAAATTACTACCGAAAAGGTAGATGAAATTATTAAAAGTTGTGAAGAGAATAATGTTTTGTTAGTGCCTGTTTTCCAAATTCGCTATACACCACATGTGCAGACAGTTTTGAAAGCAATGAAAGCAGGAAGATTTGGTAAAATGCTTTTAGCCAGTGCTAAAATGCGTTGGTTTAGAAGCGAAGAGTATTACAAGTCCTCTAATTGGCGTGGCACTTGGAATATGGATGGTGGCGGTGCATTGATGAATCAGGCAATTCACATGATTGATTTATTGCTTTACATTAATGGCGATGTGGAATCTGTGTTTGCTTACTCTGGCACATTAACCCATGATATTGAGGTAGAGGATAATTTGTGTGCGGTAGTTAAGTATCAAAATGGTTCATTCGGGACAATTGAGGTAAGCACCTCATGTGCCCCCGGTTTTCCGCGTGAATTGGAATTTTCCGGAAGTGCGGGTACTGTCGCATTTGGAGATGACAAAATTACCAACTGGAGTTTTGTTGAAGAATTGCCGGAAGATGAAGAGATTAAAAAAGAGTTGGCAACTCCTGCCGATGCACAGGGTGGAACTTCACCAACTAATATTAATATGACTGGACATGCTTGCCAAATTGCTGATTTAGCAAATGCCATTTTAAATAATTCAAAGCCAGTTATGGATATATATGAGGGCAAACGGGCAGTAGAATTAATTTGTGGTATTTACGAGTCTGCAAAAACTGGCAAACCATATATTTTCAAAAAAAGTGCAGGATCTGAGAAATGATAAAAGTCAACTTTATTCCGATAAAAATGCGTCTTCCATTAAAATTTGGAGCGGAGACAATCTCTTCAATTCAAATTGCACATGTAGAGTTTGAAGCGTATGGTAAAATCGGAATTGGAGAAACACCACTCTCTGTCGCTTGGGCGTGGCCGGCAAATTTGAGTTTTGCTTTTCGCGAACAGATGATGCGCTCTTTTTGTAGTTTTCTTGGAGAAAATTGGGAGGCTCCGACTCTCGACCCAATGGTTGCAAATTATGACTTTTTGATGAATAAACTTCCATTGCTGCTTGAAAAATTCAATGTTGCAAATAAAATTGAAATGCCATATTTAGCAGCATTAATCTGTGCTTCGTCTTTTGATATTGCTATCCATGATGCTTTTGGATTGGCAAAAAATGTTCCAACTTATCAAACTTACAACAAGAATTATATGTCAAAGGATTTGGCTTATTTTTTTGGTGATGAGAAATTTTCGGGGCGTTATCCAGAAGATTATTTTGTTGAGCAAGTTTCAGAATCATTGCCAGTTTGGCATTTGGTTGGCGGTAAAGACCTCTTGCATGAAAGCGAGAAAAACGGTACTGAAATTGTCGATAATTATCCAGTTACTTTGGAGAAATGGATTGAAAGAGACGGGCTTAAGTGTTTGAAAATTAAACTTACCGGAAATGATTCATTGTGGGATTATAATAGAATAGTTGAGATTGGCAAAATTGCATTGAAATATAATTGCGAAGCACTTTCACCTGATTTTAATTGTATGGTTAAAGATGTAGATTATGTTAATGAGATTTTGGATAAATTAAAATCTGAATATCCGGAAATCTATGCGAAATTGCTTTATGTCGAACAGCCATTCCCATACGATTTGGAAAAAAATCAAATAGATGTACATAGTTGTTCAGCGCGTAAGGCTTTGTTTATGGACGAGAGTGCCCATGATTGGAAATTTGTGAAAATGGGTCTGGAATTAGGGTGGAATGGAGTTGCTTTGAAAGTTTGCAAAACTCAGACGGGAGCATTGCTTTCTGCATGTTGGGCAAAAGAACATCAAATGCAGTTGATGGTTCAGGATTTAACTAATCCTATGCTGGCGACAATTCCGCATGTGCTTTTGGCGGCTCATATTGGAACGATTATGGGGGTTGAGTGCAATGCTCCACAATTTTATCCTGAAGCATCGTTGGAATATGAAAAAATCTATTCCGGACTGTATGAACGGCGCAATGGAGTAGTCAAACTCAATATGCTGAAAAATGCAGGACTTGGCTACTTCAGACCAGAGAATATAAAATAAGAATAAGGAGTGGAAATGAGATTAAAAATTGCTTTTGTCGGATTCAGACATAGTCATATTTTTTCATTGTATGATATGGTTTCAAAGCGTGATGACTTGGAAATTGTCGGAGTTTGCGAAGAAGATGTGGAAAAATCTTTGCTTTCCATGCGTAGTGATATCAAAATAACTGATACCGATTTTGATAAAATGCTGTCACGAGTTGAGTGCGATGCGGTGGCAATCGGTGATTATTACAGCAAGCGTGGGAGTTTAGCAATTAAGGCATTGAAAGTTAATAAGCATATTATTGTCGATAAACCACTTTGTACCTCCTTGGCGGAGTGGCAGGAAATTAATGAATTGGCGACAAGCAAAAATTTAAAAGTGGGTTGCATGTTTGAATTGAGAGGAGCAGCTGAAATTTTAAAGGCACGCGATTTGATTTTAAATAATCAATTAGGGAAAATTGTTCAAATTCAATTTTCAGCACAACATGCAATATTATTAAACTCTCGACCACAATGGTATTTTGAGCAAGGTAAGCATGGTGGTACAATTAATGATATTGGAAGTCATGCAATAGATATTATTCCATGGATGACCAATTTAGAGTATAAAAAAACAATCGCCGCCAGAAATTGGCATGCACTTGGATTGGGTAGTGAATATTTTAGAGATGCCGCCCAGATAATGTTGGAATTAAGTAATGGTTGTGGAGTTTTAGGTGATATGTCTTATAGTGCGACAGATTCATTGAAATCGCCATTACCGACTTATTGGCGTTTCACGATTTGGGGAACATCGGGGATGTTGGAGTTCCGTGTCGGGGATAATAAACTCTATTTTTATAAAAACGGTAATGAAAAGGTAGAAGTTATTGATAATTTACCGGGGACAGATATGGATTATTTAAATAGTTTTTTAAGAGATATAAATGCTCAAAAAGTCGATTTAAATACTGATGTTGTTTTGGAAAGTGCTAAAAAAACTTTGGAATTGCAATATTTTGCTGATAACCAAAGATAAATATAGCAGGCAACTTTAATTGTAAATGTTAGCATTTTAAGAATAGGAGGTATAAATTTTTTATAAACAAAATTTGATTGTTAATACAGTATTCCAAAAAAATGAAGTTTAATTATAATTTTTTTAGTGATTAAGTATTGACAATTTAAAATCTTGTGCTATAATACTTTATGTAGTTTACAATGATTGAGGTAATAACTGTTGCTTCAACGTATTGTAAAAGTCCGCAAAGAGAGTAATTTTAACAAAAAAGAAAGGTCAAAAAAATGAAAAAATCTCTTTATTTCACCCTCATTGAACTGTTGGTTGTCATTGCAATCATTGCAATCCTTGCAGGAATGTTGCTTCCGGCACTTAACAAGGCTCGTGAAAAGGCTCGCGCAATTTCATGTGCTAACAATCAAAAACAGATTTTATTGGCTATCAGAATGTATGCTGATGAACACAATGATCAATTTATCGTCCGTAACGATGATCAAAATGGTTACAATGGTTGGTATTCATGGTCTCGTTGGTTATATGTTAATGGTTTAATCAAGAATGTGAAAATTATGCAATGTCCCTCCGGTACTCAAGCTGTAGGTGATACTGAAGCAAATTTGCTTGCAGATCTTAACAATCACTCATACGGTATGTGCCGCTGGCCATCTCAATGGAAGGCTTACTTGGGAAATAACGCAATCAGCGTTTGGGGTAAAAGTCCCGGTGAAGAATCTACTCTCTTGGACTTCAAAAATATGGATAGTAGCAAAATGATCCTTACTGATACTGTTAATGCTGGTACTGGTGCTCAGACTTGGATGTGGTACACCAAAAATACTGACGGAGCAATTTCTCTTCGCCATGGCGGTCGTGCTAATGTTGGTTGGTCAGACGGTCACGTAGAAAGCATGGACAAAAATTCTGTTCAGGCAGAATATGACCAAATCACAGTATTCAATGACTAATTTTAATTAGTATTTAGTAAAGTAGGCTGTTGCGAAATTGCAACAGCCTCTTTTTTTTATCAAACTCTCGATGCCGAGAGCGGAGAAATTCTCAATAGCGATATGCCATGGTGGAGTTTGCCCGAAAGTATCCGAAGTGCAAATGAATTGCTGCTTTTAAGGACAAAAAATGAAACTCAAATTTTAGAAATCAGGAGAAAAGCCTTTGTCGCTATGGCTGAAAATTATGTGCAAAAAAATGGTTTCTGTTGCCAAAAATTGCAACTCTCTCGGAGAAATCAGCAAGGTTATTCCTGCTGTCCCGGATGCTGACCCCGGGTATCATACAAATTTGTGTTTAATGGATTTAGTGTAAATTTACAAGTCGATATTGTCGTCAAGTGTCGGAGAGTCGAGGACTCGGCAGACTAATCTGCTTGCCTCTTCCAAATTGGCGATTTCTTCCTCTGAACAGTTGTCAAAGAATTTCAAAATATAACGGTTTAACCGATTGTCAAGTTCTTCGGTTTTGCGTCCTGCTCGTTCGGTAAAGTTAATAATAATGTTGCGACGGTCATTAGGATCTTCCTGTCGTTCAAAAACACCCTTTTTTACCATTTTGTCAACGAAAATGGATGCTCCTGCAGAGGTCATACCGGTTACACGCATAATTTTTGATAGATTGCAGGGCAGAGAATGTCTTACCTGCATCAAGTGAATAAACTGTTGTCTCGGGATTAATTTTGAATAGTGGTGCCAATCGTTTTCAAGAAAATTTCTCCGCATGAGTTCAAGCATGCGGCACATTTTCTTGAAAACTTCGACACGGGAGAGCAGGTGCTCCGGTTTTCCCGAGAGAAGCACCTGTTCTGCTTGTTTATTATGATTTTTTTCGAAATTACTCATTAATTACTTGATTGTTTCGTATTCATCATTAATAATATTGCCAACTTCATCGAGGCGTTCGTTGCGATCTGCACGGTCGCTGTCCAAACCGTATTGCTGGAAGAACATATTTCCGACACGGCTATTCATGCCTTTATTTACGTTGTCAACGATTTTGCCCAAATCTTCACGAATTTCAGCTCCGGCGAATGAGTCGGGGTTAGAGTATTCAACTCTGGCAAGCACGACCAATTGAGACTGCTTGATAGATTCTGATTCGGTTGAGAAAACTCGTCCGATAACCGGGAGATCCTTGAACCAGGGCAAGCCTGCCGCACTTCTGACTGATTCAGATTTGCGGATACCGCCGATGACAAACTCCTGTGAAGTGTAGGGGAGTTGTACGGTGGTTGAAGTTTCTGACTTACTGCGGCGTGCAGAACCGTCAGAGTTCCAGCCCATAAGCGAGAGTCCGAGCAAATCAATTTTCATTGAAGCGGCCTTGCCGGTAACAATCGGGGTTACGCTGAAAGTGAATTGGAAACCGTCGGTAACCATCGGATATTGAAGCCATCCGTGGATAATACCCGGTGCTGAATCGACGTAGCCGTAGTTCTCACGGTAGTAGTTACCGCTGTAACGGTTGCCTTCTGCATCGACATAACCGGTCAAATACTTGGTGATCGGACTGGTTTTTGTATTAGCCGCACCAATTAAATTAGCCGGATTTTCTTCTAAACTTGCACCATATAAAGCCGCATATTCAGGATTTGCCATAAGTTTCGCATGAGCCTGTTCGCTTGTTAATGTTACGCCCAAAGCAGCAGCTTGTGCGATAGCGGCAGCCTGATATTGAGCAACAGCAGCTTTTGCACCTAACATGGTTTGGTAAGCTTTTTTGGCACTTGCATCATAGTAGGTAGCGGTACCGACTTGAGTACCCATAACACGCATGGTGTAACCTGCTTTAGCCAAATAAGCATCTACGCCCATTTCATTATAGAGGTCATTGACATTGCCGATCGGCATGATTTTGGTGGTTGATTCACGCAAAATGGTGTCGGGGTTGATGTCGGTGTAGGTAAATTCGGTACAGCCCTCTGCGATAGATTTGGCACCTGCTGTGTAGTAAGTACGGTCGTAGAAGAAGCCTGAATTAACCTGAATTGTTGAGGTGTTGCGGTTCTGAACGAGCATTTCACCCTGTGCGATGCACTTTGCTTTGCCGATAGAGGTCATGAAGTCCAGATAACGGGTATTCCATTTCGGATTGAAGTTCCAGTAAGAGGTACGGTTGCTGCCGTTGTTTTCAATCGCACTTGAGAAGAAAGTTCCCCAGTTGCGGCGAACAACTGTGCCGGCAGAGAAAAGGTCAACGCCCTCGTTGTTTTTCCAACTCTGGAAGTCAACACCGATACGGTCATCATTTTCAGCGAAAATTTCGATGACACGGTAACTGATTTTAAGTTCCGGAATCGGCTTGTCATACTGTTTAAGCATAGCAAGCATATCGTTTTTGTTCCACTCTGATGCTTTGATTACCAGAGCATTGAGTTCAGAATCTACAGTGATTGTTCCCGGAGAAACGGCAAACTGCGGATCGAGTTCAGATGAACCGACTTTGATAAGCATATCACGCAAGTTTGCGGCACGGCTGATTTTCGGGAAATAGATGTACGCATCTGCTTCCGGGAAAAATGCCAAACCTTTGCGGTCAAGTGACTTGACGATAGCATCAATGCCTTTGCCCAAGTCAGAGTCTGCGAAACGATATTCTTCAGCAGATACCAAAACCGCACCGGTGCCGTCAGCAAATTTAACTGCGGTTACTTGAGCGGGGCTGGCATTTACGCTTTTTGCTCCGACCGCTGCTTCCAAATAACTGCGGACTGCATAGGGATCTGCATTATTAAGAATGTACGGTTTTGTAATTACAAACGGGTCAGAATTATCACGGATGACATTGACCTCTTTGGTGCCGTCGGCAACATTGATTTTGAGCTGAGCCTGAACGTTTGAGGGGGCATAACCGCCTGTGGTGTTGTGATTATCGCCTCTGGGAGTTCCGGGTATTGCTTGGGGGGTGACAACGAAATTACCGCCGTCTGTACCGATACTGCTCGGAACTTGCGGAATTACGATACTATTTGCCGGAGGGGTAGTAGTGCAACCGCTCAAAATCGGAAGCAGAACTGCACTTGCAACGGCGAGAGAAGATATATTAATTTTTTTCATAATGATAAATCCTCGATTCTATTATTTCTGACTTTTGTCGGTTGATTCTGCATTTTCATTTTTTTTAGCTTTGCTTGCGGAACTTTTGAAGGGATTTTCGATTCTCCGTTCAATTGCAGTTGCGATGCTGTCGGTATTGAAGGCTTGTTTTTCTGCTTCAATATCAACGATATTAGCTTCGGCGGTAACGATGATGTAAGTGCGTTCCTTGATGCTGGTAACGGTGCTGAAAAGGTATTTCAAAACCGGGATACGGCACAAAATCGGAAGTCCGATTGTCTGCTCAACATCATTCTCTTTTTCATAGATAGCCAGAATTTTTTCCTTGCCGAAACCGAGGGTGGTTGCTCCGCTGAAGAGGGCTGAATTGCTCAATTCAGAACCGGTATTGCCACGCTCAACTACGCTTTTGAAATAGAGTGAGTAGTCAAAAATAACTCCGCCTGATTTCTGGTCTTTGTCTTCTTTGCAGATAAAGGGGTTAAGTACCTGAAGTTCCATTTGCGGCGGATCTGCGTATTTTTTTCCGGCGGCATCCTCGTAATAACTTTTGCCGACTAAGGTTCTTCCGAGTACATTTTTTCCGATAGTTTGATATTCGGGAGTCATTGAAACGCGGTAGATAAAGGGAGCAGTTGCCGGGTTGGCACTCTGGATTTGGCGAAGCATTGCGAAATCCGCTTTGTTGCCGACAGGGGTATTGATCATCATCAATGAACCGGTGGCAACCGCATTGGCATTGCCTGACTGCTCAAGACAGCGGATAAAACTCATGTCAAACTGCGGAGCAGTGAAAAATCCGCCGAGTCCCCAAGAGTTGGTAGCAACGAAAGAAGCCGCTTCAATTAATTCATTTACAACGAGTTCTCCGGCATTGTAACCGACGTTGAATAAGTTAACACCGGGACCGTTTTTCCATGCGAGGTAGTCAAATCCCCAATCTTTGAGGTCGCTGTCACGAAGTTCATAGTAGTTGACACGGACACGAACCTGCGGAATCGGCTGGTCAAGTTTTTCGATCCAAGCGAGGGTGCGTTTAGCATTCGCATCTTGGTCTCGCCAGTAGATTGTGTTGGTTTCTTCGTTGATAAAAGCCGCACCTGCAGAAGACATCAAAGTAAGATTGATGAGTTTTGCCAACTCCTGTGCCGCACGGTATTTGGGAGTGTAGGCAATTCTGGTTAAGCCTGTACCGCTGATAGATGCAGCTGAAGCGTCTGATTTAGCAACTTTTTTGTCGAGGACAGCAATAATTTGATCAACATACTGAATGAAGTCTTTGCCGGTAGAGACCAACAACGCATTGTTGCTGCCGTCTGCGGTATCGACTTTGCGGATAGTTGAGTTGCTGTCGTAACGCAAAATCGCTGAATTAACAAAGGGGAGAATCTCGTCTGCCTTTGCATTTTTCAATTCATAAATTTTGCTTTCGAAACGTACTTGTGCATCATTTTGACGCAAATGGATGGTACGAGTCGAACTTTCATTTGCCTCTGCTGCAAAAGCACAGAGGGTGACTGCCGCAAGCATAATGCTTAATTTACGGAGTCCATAGTAAAGTTTTACCATTTTTTGTCCTTTCTGTTAAATTTTTTTTGATAAATGATTACTATTACTATATTGATAAAAAATATTTAATTACAGAAATTGGAAAGCAGTTACTACTGCTTCATTGTCTTTGGTCATACCGGTAACTACTCTGAAAAGCAATTCACTGGTAAAAACCTTGGTGTTTTCCAGATTTGTCCGCTGAAATTTGACTTTCCAAATTTGCGGATTGAGCGAAGTTAATTCCAAGGTGGTCAGGTAGTGGAATGCAATCGGTTCGCCGACTGAATCGGTAATGCTTTTTCGGCTTTTTGCAAAAGTTTCGACCGTAAAAGATTCTCTGGTTTCTTCGGGAAGCAAACCTATAAAAGTTTTCGCATCATTTTTAACAAATGCTGTAAGCAGAGCTTTGCCGAGATCGTATTCAGCCTGATTTATTTTAATTTCTTCTGCGGGGGCATGAATTTCTTTGACGGTAGTACATGCACTTGAAAAAAGTGCAATCATGATAGCGATAGTAATCGCGGAAAGATAATTTTTTAACATTGGGTAAACTCCTTTGTGTAAAATGCTTTTTATTGAAAATATCTTTCAGTGTTAACTAATTCTCATTAATATACCACAGTTTTTGGAAAAGTCAAGTTTTTTTATACAAATATACGAAAACTTTTTTGTTTTTTATAAAAAGTATAATTGCAAAAAGTTTTTAGCAGAATAGAAAAAGTTTTTTCGCTGTAAAGCAGGGGGAAGAAAGGAAAGTGACAATAAAAAAGCTACTGCCGAAAAAGTTATCAGCAATAGCTTTGAATTTATATTTTACTTCGACAGTAATTAGTTTTTGTACTTCCAACCGATGTAGGAGAGGTCGATTGTTCCAAAAATATTTCTGCCGCCGTCACCGATAGCAACGTGACTTGTTTTAGGACTGTTAATGAATGGGAGTTTCAGGAGCGGTTTTGTTCCGCCTTTTTCATAGAGTTCCCAAACATTTTTGGTGGTGTCGCACTTCATAACGAAGTTTCTGAACTTGAAAACTCCAAAGTCAAAAGGAACTTTTCTCAAGTTGCCGTCTTGTAAATACTGGATGTAATCTTTGGCAAATGCGACATAAGCACTCAAGTTTTTACCCTCCTGCGGAGTGAAATAGACGCTGACCATGAATTGTGGTTTGTCGCTATTATCCATTAAGCGGAATTCAAATTCGACATCAGCTTTTGCGACGCCCTCGGGCATCTTATTAATATCAATTCTCGCCCATTCCTTGCCGTCAGCGACAGTACCATGCGACTGCATGCGAAGTACGGGGTAGGGGCGTTCAGGAATTTCATGGACATAGACATGTGAAGAAACATTTTTGTCTTTTTTGTAGTCCATAAGGATACCGAATTTAGCCTCCATCGGGTCTTTTTTGTCCCATGCAGAGTACCAGACATCGAAACCTTGAGCTTTCGGATCGCCTGAAATAGTTGATAATGAGTCATCTTTGACAATGCTGTATTTTGCTGCCATGATTCTTGCGAAATCACTATTGCTTTTGGTACTCATAAAACGACTTTCGTCATAAACAACCATAAGTTCATTCGGTGCAGTTTCTATGAGTGAAGCGTAACTGCTGGTGCCGCCTTTCCAGACGGTGTGCTGCTGATATTTTTTGCCGGTACCGGTGAAGTCCAAGTAGAGATAGAGATTCGGACGACCGGTTACGAGAGCGAGAGTTCCATTCTCAAGCACGATTGCATGCGGAGACGCTCCGCCCATAGAACCGACTCTCTCTGAGGCACTCCAAGTTTTGCCGCCGTCAGTTGAACGGCGTTGTTTGCATGATTTCATCCCGTCAACACGGTAAATTGCTAAAATTGTACCGTCTTTTAACTGTACGAGAGTGGTTTCATTTGCCCCCTCCTGATCACCTGCTTCCGGTTCGGTGATAATTGAGAGGAAGTTCCAAGTTTCGCCGTCATCTTTTGATTCGATAGCGAAGATATGAGAGCGATTGGCATTCACTTTTTTTCCGTAAGCAGTAGCAATCATTCTGCCGTCACGAGTTACCAAGATATCACGGTGGGTATGAGCGCTTGTGGCGTAGGGGAGATCAATTGTTTTGTTCAGGTGTACTCTCTGTCCGTCCGGAGTAATTTTGTCCCAAACAAGGTTATGTTGAGTTTTTGCTTTTGCATCCCAAATACCGATTTGGATAATTTCGCCTTTGCTGTTCAAAGCGGCATTCATACCTGCGACGTGAACGCCCTTTTCGGGTTTCTGCCAAGTTTGTCCATTGTCATAAGAGATGTCGGCACAATGTCTCTCACTAATGGTGTGAACACCCTTTGAGTGAGTCAAGTGGATTGTGTCATTGTACTTAGTTGCGAAGCAGAAGTTCAAATCGTACGGAGCGGTTTCAATAACCTTTAATTCCAAGGGGATGATTTTTCCGCCATTGTAGATGATCTCATCTGCAAAAGCACAAACACCTAAAATAAGTGTTCCTAAAATAAATAATTTTTTCATTTTATTCCTTTCTTTTTACTTAAAAAAGCCGATACAAAAAATTTTTATATCGGCATGAATTTTTAATAACAACTTACTTTGTCAAGCTTGTATTATTTCCCGGAACTGCATATCTGATAGTATTTTTGCAGTAATCTTTATTATCAGTCATCATTGTTTTCAATGAATCGGGAGTAACCGGTTCAGAGTGTCCGTCAATAAAGTTGACATTCATACGGTCTGAGTGGTGGAATGACATTTCACAACCCCAGCCGTTAATAATGTAAGCAGCTGCTTTGGTTCCGCTGTTGAGTGCATCACCGACTTTGCGGCATGAGTCCATATTGTAGTACAATGAACCTGCGTTTTTAACAGCTTTAGCATTAATAAACTGCGGATAATAAGTTCCGGTTTTAGTTGCTTCCATTACCATAATGCTCGGCTCGTAAGAAGTTCTGCCGCCATAGGGAGTAGCATCATCAACTTCTACACCGTAAGCCCCCTGATTATAATCAGAGTCGTGTTCTTTTTTGTCCACATTCGGGCAGAACATGACTTTGCCCTGCAAGTATCCCAAGTATTCCAAGCCTGAAGCCCAATACATTGAGTAGCAAGTACCGCCATCTTTTGCATAAGAGTACTTGTAGGGAACAATTAACCAGAAGCCATTGTTCTCATCAGCATACATAGCCCCTGCCAGTACGCATTGTTTCAAGTTGCTGGTACATGAAATTGCACGAGCTTTCTCACGAGCCTTATTTAGAGCCGGGAGCAACATTCCTGCCAAAATTGCAATGATTGCAATAACAACTAACAATTCAATGAGTGTGAAATAGAGTGATTTTTTCATTTTTTTGACCTTTCATTTTATTAAAATTACTCTCTTTAAGCGATTTTACAATAACTTGAAGTGACAGTTATCACCTCAATCACTGTAAACTTGATATATTATAGCACAGAATTTTGAATTGTCAATAGTTTTTTGGGGAAAATTTTTGAAAAATTGGAGTTGGATGTATGGTTGCGGCATCAGTTTCACGCTGATAGTTGCAATTTAATTTCGGGCAGATTTGCAGACAATTGTCGAAAGCGCCCACAGAGCAATTACGTTAGGAAGCACCATTAATTGATTGAACATATCCTGCAAAGCCCAAACAAGGTCACTTTTCATCGTTGTCCCGATGAAGATGAATCCGATTGCCAGAATCGAATAGATGATTACCATTTTTGAGCCGAAAAGATAATGAAAATTGATTTTCCCAAAGTAATTCCAACTTAAAATTGTTGAAAAAGCAAAAAACAAGAGGCAGACTGCAACAAAAATATTGCCGATTGCTGTTGAACTTACTGAAGCAATTGCGTATTGTACCAAATTAGTTTGGGTCAGTCCTGAATTAGCTAAAAATTCCTTGTAAGTTGCCCCCGTTGCCGCCGCAAGCGGACCATCACCGACGTAAACTGTGGAGATAATTACCAATGCAGTCATCGTCAGAACCACCGCAGTATCAATAAAAACTCCGATCATTGCAACTGTGCCTTGTACATGCGGAGTTGCCACATTTGCAAGTGCGTGGGCGTGCGGAGTTGACCCCATACCTGCCTCATTGGAGAAAAGCCCTCTTTTAACTCCCTGGCTGATTGCGGTTTTAAGTGCGTGTCCGATACCGCCGCCGATCAAGGCTTCGGGCAAAAATGCGTATTTGAAAATCACTCCGAATGTTTCAGGAAGGTAATTAATTCGGCAAATAAGTACTCCCAAACTGCCCGCTAAATAGAGAATCGCCATCAAAGGTACGAGTTTTTCAGTAACTTGTGCCAGTCTGGAAACTCCGCCGATGAAAATAAAAAGTGCCGCTAATGCAATGAAAATTCCGACGATGTAGGACGGCACGTTAAATGCCTGTTCGCAGGTTTCACCGATTGAATTTGCTTGAACCATGCACCCCATGAAGCCGAGCGATACCACGCAGGCAATGGCAAAAAATACTGACAAAAATGTGCCGAAATAATTAGGAAAAGCCTTTTTGATATAATAAACAGGCCCGCCGTGGATAACTTTATTGTCATCAGTAATTCTGGTCTCTTGGGCTAAAACCGCCTCCGCATAGATGGTTGCCATACCGAAAAATGCAATTAACCACATCCAAAAAATCGCTCCGGGGCCGCCGATTAAAATTGCTCCTGAAGCCCCGACGATGTTGCCGGTGCCTACTTGAGCCGCCACTGCCGCTGAAAGTGATTGAAATGAACTTAAGCCGCCTTGCTTGCCATTGCCACCATGCAAAGAGAATTTGCCGAAAGCGTTTTTCCAGCCCTCACCGAAACAACGAATTTGCACGAATTTAGTGCGGATTGTGAAAAAAAGTCCGGTTCCGACCAGCAAAAAAATCAAAACATAGTCAGAAAGATATTCATTAATAAAAGAAACTACTTGCAGCATTAAGTTTAACTCCGTAATCTTGTTTGGTTTGTAATAAAAAATACTTGATTGATATTATATCACGTTTTTGCAGTAAATTCAAGTAGAAAATGATTTTTTTGCTAAAAATTCACAGATATTCCATAAAATTAAGAATTATGAATTAAGAATTATCCTCCTTCGCCAAAGGCTATGGAGGACAGGGGAATTATGAATTACGGTAGGTGTCGCTCTTAGGAGCGACGAAGTGCGAGGTTTGCGGCTCGTAGACTGGATGCTTCGTCGCTTTCGCTCCTCTGCATGACGGCTATATATTGTGCCACGGAGGCAAAGACATGCCAAACTCGTCATTCAGAGCATAGCGAAGAATCCAGAAAAAAATAATCGTGTATATTGGTGATTAAATCGGTATGGCATCAGCTCCACGCTGATGTTTGGGCTGATTGGGTAAAAGTTTTTGAGTCGAGAATTCAACTGTCTGCT
>JAFTJQ010000006.1 GCA_017456285.1 Lentisphaeria bacterium | reverse complement strand
CTGCAACATGCTACTCCTTTGGTTGGATTGTGCCTTCACTACGTTCAGGCTCAAATTTTGCTTTGCAAAATTGGTGGGAGAGTTATCCGAAGGTGTCTTTGTTCTGATGTAGATTGTTTTGAATTTGCTTTTCTTGCCTCATAACTCAAGCAAAAAAGATGTTGATTTACTTCTTTCTTTCGGAGTGAAAGAAAGAAGCAAAGAAAGCTATATACTTCCTTGCGGAGGGATGATATGGCTTAATTTCTTATGTGAGAAATTGTCAATCTTATAGGATTTGCTATGTTTGTTGGTTTTTATTCTTTCGAAGTGAAAGAATAGAAGCAAAGAAAGCTGAATATTTTTTTACTTGTATACTGGATGCTTCGTCGCGACGCTTATTTGAATGACGGTGGCGAAGTTCAAGCAATAGCGTCGGACAGGTCAGACCTGTCGGATAATTTCCCAAATTTTTTACAAAAACTATTGACATTTCAAGATCTTGTGCTATAATATCTTATAGAGTTTACATTGATTGAGGTAACAACTGTCACTTCAAGTTATTGTAAAATCGTCGAAAGAGAATAATTTTAACAAAATGAAAGGTCAAAAAAATGAAAAAATCTCTTTATTTCACCCTCATTGAACTGTTGGTTGTCATTGCAATTATTGCAATTCTTGCAGGAATGTTGCTTCCGGCACTTAACAAGGCTCGCGAAAAAGCTCGAGCAATTTCTTGTACCAGCAACATGAAGCAGCTTGGATTGCATTTGGCAATGTATATGGCAGACAATAATGGTTATATGCCTGTGGGGCGTCATAATATTGCAAAAGATTGGACAGAGAGTTGGTATATCAAAATTGCTCCGTATTTGGGTGGTGATGCTCCTACTACTGCGGCTGAAATGAAAAAACACTCTCTCAATAAGGCTGCTGTTTGTCCTTCAAAAAGTGCTAACTTCATTTGGAACGGACTTAACCTTTCTTATGGAATGAATGGTGCTACTGCAACTTTCAAATGGGCAGATGGTTATGGCCTTTGCTCTGACTGGTCAGCAACAGCTGTAGTAAGTCGTTTAGGTTCATCAATTCCTGATGCTTCAGGTACTATGATGGTTATTGAGTGCTACAATGATTACGGACATCCGGGTTTGGTTAATTTGGATGATGCCGGAGGATTTAAATATATCGTAAACCGCCACGCTGATAAATGCAACATGGTTATGGTTGACGGTCACACCGAATCTGAAGATATTATCAAATACAATGATAAGACCCAAAAAGGTTTCTGGACTGTCAAAGGTGGCGATGACGAATAAAAAATATTTTGTTTGAAAATTCTAATGGAGCGAAATTAATTTTCGCTCCATTAATTTATTAAGTAAATCATGAGAGGCAAAATATAAAAAAATTATGGCGTTAATTGTCGCAATTTTGCCGGTTCGGCAATGGGGAAAGCAACAACTACTCAAGGATTAGAAGTAGTTTACTTTGAAACCACCCCCCTCGTCTATGCTTCCATGCCTCTATATATCCATTCATACATCCGGTTATTCATGCAACCGCCGATAATTCTTGATTTTTTTATTAGTTTGACTTGAAAAAACATAAAATTATGATATATTATGTTGGTAATTAGAACATATTAACAGAGCTACTTACGGAAAGGTTTAGTTATGTCTAGCTACTTGGATCAATTTATGGAATCTTTCAAATTTGAAGGATTAACTTTCGATGACGTTTCATTAATCACTCAATATGCCGATTTCCTTCCTGATGAAGCAGATTTAAGCAGTAAATTCAGCCGCAATGTCAAGTTGAATATTCCCTTGATTAGTGCTGCTATGGATACTGTCACAGAGAGCAAAATGGCTATCGCTATGGCTCAGCTCGGCGGGCTGGGTATTATTCACAAAAATTTGACAGTTGAGCGTCAAGTCGAGGAAGTTCGCAAGGTAAAAGGTTATTTGAATGGTATTATCAAAAATCCAGTTTGCTTCAATTGCAATATGACTGTTGAGGAACTTCTCAATCAGAAAAATTCTAAACGTCTCTCTTTTTCTGGATTTCCGATTGTCGATGACAATGGCAAACTTTTGGGTATTTTGACCGCCAGAGATATTAAATTTATTACTGATTATTCTGCTAAAATCTTTGATGTTATGACCAAAAATGTTATCACTACTGATGCTGGTTGTTCAATTAAAGATGCTTATGAGATTATGACCCGGAATCGTATCGGCAAATTGCCGTTGATTGACGCAAATGGCAACATTACAGGGCTTTATTGCTACTCTGACGTCAAGTCGCTCTGCACCCAGGATAAGCCGAATTTTAACCGTGATTCACGTCACCAATTGCGTGTCGGTGCTGCGGTCGGTCCTTACAATGAGGAGCGTGCAGAGGCTTTGGTAAATGCCGGGGTTGACGTTCTCGTGCTTGATACTGCACACGGTCACTCAAAGGGCGTGATTGAGACATTGAAGTCTTTCAAGAAAACCTTCGGCGACAAAGTCGATGTGGTTGCAGGTAATATCGCTACTCGTGAGGCAGCGAAAGTGCTTTCTGAAGCAGGTGCAGACGGTATCAAAGTCGGTATCGGACCCGGTTCAATTTGTACTACCCGTGTGGTTGCAGGTGTCGGAGTTCCCCAGCTTACTGCCGTTTATGAGGTCAAAAAAGGTGCGGCAAGCGACATTCCGATTATCGCTGACGGCGGTATCAAGCAGTCAGGCGATTTGGCAAAGGCGATTTCAGTCGGTGCTGACAGTATTATGATGGGTTCTGCTTTGGCAGGAACTACTGAATGTCCGGGAGAAACAATTCTCCACAACGGCAGAAGTTATGTTGTTTACCGCGGTATGGGTTCGCTTGAGGCAATGAAAACCGGCAAAGGCAGTCGTGAGCGTTACGGTCAAGCAGATGTGGACAGCGACAATAAACTCGTTCCGCAGGGTATTGAGGGTATGGTTCCTTTCCGCGGACCTTTGGCGAATGTTATTATCCAGTTGACAGGTGGTCTGCGTTATTCATTCGGTTATTGCGGAGCCAGAACTGTTAAGGAGTTTCAGGAGTTGGCAAAGTTGGTCAGAGTAAGTTCAGCAGGGTTGCGTGAAGCACATCCGCATGATGTTACTTTGCTCAAAGATGCCCCGAACTATACTTCACAAAATTAATAATTGACTTTCAGGGCTTGCCGATGTCGGTAAGTCCTGAAACGTTTTAACAGCGGAAATTTGATTATGCTTTTTTTCTACAATCTTTTTTTATGGATCGGCTTCCTTTTCTTTCTGCCGGGGTTAATCTATAAATTGAAAAATCGTCCCGGTTACAAAAAAACTTATGCCGAGCGTTTCGGCAGATTCGGCAGTGAGAGAATTGAGGAACTCAAAAATTGGCAAAATGCCATTTGGATTCATGCCGTAAGCGTGGGAGAGAGCATGATTGCCTTGTCTTTGGTCAAAGAGCTTCACCGTCGTTATCCCGCACAAAAAGTAATTATTTCAACGACCACCACCACAGGTCAGGAACTCGTCAGAAACAAAAAAGACGATATGACCAATGTTATTTATGCCCCGATTGATTTTAAGTATGCGGTTAAAAAGGCTTTTAATGTGCTTCGCCCTGAAATGTTACTGATTTTGGAGACTGAATTGTGGCCGAATATGATTTATGAGGCTAAAAAAAGAAATATTAAACTTGGTTTATTAAATGCCAGAATGTCTGATAATTCCTGCAAAGGCTATTACCGATTAAGAAAATTTTTCGGTAATTTACTGGCACAGTTTGATTTTATTTCAACTCAAAGTGAACTTGACGGAGAGCGTTTCAGCAAACTGTCATACCGTGATAATGTTCGAATTTCAGGAAATTTGAAGTTCGACCAGAAAGTGCCGGAAAACTTGCGAGAGGTTAATTTAAGTGACTTTTTCGGCGGAAATTATGGTAAAATTATTTTAGGTGCAAGTACCCATGACGGCGAGGAAGAGTTGATTATTTCAAGTTATGCGGAGTTAAAAGTTACCCATAAAGATTTGAAATTGATTTTGATTCCCAGACATGCCGAAAGAGGCGAAAAAATTGCTGAACTTATTGAAAATAAAGGTTTTAGTTATTTGAGAAAAAGTTTGTTGAAAGATGAGCCGCCTTATCAGACTTCAGATATATTGCTTGCTGATACAACGGGGGAAATGCTGCAGTTTATCAATGTGGCGGACATCGTTATCATGGGTAAATCATTAGCAGGTCATGATGAGGGGCATAATCTGATTGAACCTGCACTTTTGCAGAAAGCAATTGTCTGCGGCAGCGTTTTGAAAAATTTCCGATACCTGCTTGAGATTTTGCGAAATTCTGACGGGGTGGCAACAATTGACAGCGATGAAGAGCTTTTCGGATTGCTCCATAAACTTATTTGCGATGACAGTTTGAGAGAGAGTTTGGGCAAGAATGCTTTCAATACCATCATGCAGAATAGCGGAGCAACTGACAAGACAATAGATTTGATTAATTCATTGCGATAAGTTATAAATTGCAATATTGTTTTGATAAATTTTGCCTTTGGCTATTTGCAAAATTTCAAAATGCAATTATAATATATTAGCGACAATTAATTAAAAAAATAAAAGGGAAATGGTATGTACGGATTATTGCTGACAATTTCAATTATTCAGGGCTTGGCGATTTTGTTGATCGTCGGTTTTTGCACATGGGGTGCGTATCACTTTCTGTATGACTTGTGCGAACGCAAGTTGAATCTGAAAACTCCGCAGGAGAAATTACAGGATATTCCGCTCAAGGTGGCAACTTTGGTCAGCAGAGTAATTGCCATTGCCCTGCCGATAATTCTTTTCTGTGCGTGGGGATTCGCCTATTTATCGTACTGGAAGTTGAATCGTTTGGGCGTTTCGGAATCTGATATTGTAAGTATTTCAATTTATGGCTATTGTGAGATTGCCGCAACTATTTTGCTTACTGTTTGTGCCGTAACTCAAATTATCTCTGCCAAATCAATTGCTCGCGGCAAAATCAAATATCGCAACTTATTAATGATCAGTTGGAGTATAATTTTGCTTACGGTTTTTAATTTGAATAGTTACTTCGGCAATGTGATAGTCCACTTTTTTCTGGACGGAGCGGCACTTTTCTGCTTCTGGGTTTTGGCTTTGCGTCCGTATGATGCGACTTTGATTAATAAAAATTGCAAAAATTTCTCGTACCCTGTCAAATTGGCTTTGTTAGTGATTTTTATCGGTATTATCACTTTTCCGAATTTGAATATGGGCCAGGATATTGTCGATGTGACTAAAGTAAGAAAAAGTGAGACTCCAAAGGTCGTGGAAATTAAAAATGAACCGCTCTATGTCATGTTCAATTACGAAAATAAAGAGTTGGATAAATTGGCGGCAAAATTAGCTCGCAAGTTGGTTGTGGATTATAAATTGCCGTGTGAGCGGGGAATTGATAGAGAGTATTTGTCCACTTTGCCGGAAAACAGCAAGGTTTTAGTGCTTGAACTCCGAGAGAGAAATCACCGCAATATGCAGGGGATGAAAGCAACTGTCAATGCTTTTCTGGATAATTACAATTTGGAACAACTTGTAAGTTGTAAATTATTGCAGACTTCGCAGAGCGGAAATCACCGTGAATCAACTTTGAGCAAACTTTATTTGCAAGGCAAAAAGCACCAGTTAAATCGGTTGTTCCCTGAAATCGCAGCTGAAGAACTTGCAACTATCATCAGATAAAATTTATTTTAGCGAGGCATTATGAAAAAAATTATAGTTATTCTGTTGGGTTTGTGTGCAGTTGTCGCTTTTGCCGAAATGAGATTAGACGGCAAATTCAATTGGCAGAATCAAGAGGTCAAAAAACTTCACGAGGGAATTTACTACTATACAATGGAGTTGACTTCCCCGAGAATCATTAAACTTGCCGTGATGAAAATTGATTTGAATAATCCTAAACTTCGCTTCAAAGTAACTTCAAAAGCTGAATTGTGGGGTAAGTCTATGGAGGAGTTGCCGCAATTTACTATTCAAACCGAGCGTGAAAGTGCTCGCAAGTTTATGCAGAAATCATTAGCAAAAAATGAAAATATGATTGCGGCAATTAATAGTTCCCCTTGGGTGCCGTGGCAGAAACCCTGGAATCACCGTTATGCCGAGATTCATGGGTTGGTTATTTCCGATGGGGTAGTTGTATCTGATTTGCGGAAAAATGCCCCGAGCTTCATTGTCAGAAATAATGGTGATTGCGAACTTGCAAGTTTGGATGCAAAAGCAGATTTAAGCACCATTAAACATGCCGTCAGCGGTTTTGAATTTGTTCTGCAAAACGGTAAAATAACTGTGCAGCAAAATCAATATTTAGCACCGAGAACCGGATTCGGACTCTCTGCGGATAATAAGGTACTTTACTGGCTGGTAATTGACGGCAGACAGGAGAATTACAGCATGGGGTGTTCAACTGATGAAGTCGGAGAGTTGCTGAAATTTTTCGGGTCAGATGATGGAGTTAATATGGATGGCGGCGGTTCGACGACCTTGCTTATCCGTGAAAACGGAGAAATTAAAAAACTTAATCATCACAAAAATGATGCAGAGCGTTCGATTGCTGTGACAGTGGGGTTAATTCTGGAACCTTGATAAATATCGTAATTTGCGACTTTTAGCGGATATTTTTTTAATTTTTTATTTTCGGGGGTTGCATTTTATAAAAAAGGTGATATTATTTACATAACAACAATTTTTCGGAGGAATTTATTATGAAATTAAAATCAGCAAAGAAAAAATCATTCCGTCGTTCACAAAAAGGACAGGCGGTAGTAGAATATGTAATTTTGATCGTTGTAATCGCACTTGCAGCATTGTTGGTGTTGACTGCTTTCAGTGACAGACTTCGCGAAATGATTGCGGGTGTAACCAATACTTTGGGCGGTGAAGCCGAGGCAAGCAAGGGCGATACCGCAGAGATGATTCAGGAACTTGACAGTGACGGACTGGATGTCGAATAATTTGCAGTAAAGTAACTTTTTTCGGGTAATTGTTTTCGTTGAAAAATCGGAAACAGCGGAGAGAATAAAAAATATCAGGAGGGAGCTTAAATAGTTTTATTTGAGTCTCCCTCTTGTTTTTTTTACTATTATGAGTGGATTTATAAAAAATTTCTTTTTTCCGAAGTTGAATAAATACTTCTTTATCAGATTGTCGGTAACGGTGGTGATATTGACGGTACTTTTCAGTTTCGTGCTTATGCCGGCATTTATTAACGGCAGGAGCATGGAGCCGTCTTACAGTGCCGTCGGCTTTAATTTTTGCACCAAACTCAAGTACAAGTTTAATCCGATTCAAGTCGGGGATGTTGTGGTTATTCGCTATGTCGATAAGAAATTTTTTTTGAAAAGGGTTGTGGCACTTGAGAATGATGTTGTCGAGTTTCGCAACGGGGTATTATTCGTTAATGGAGTGTACCGTTACGAACCGTATATTAAAAATAATC
This sequence comes from Lentisphaeria bacterium, assembly GCA_017456285.1. Lineage (GTDB taxonomy): Bacteria > Verrucomicrobiota > Lentisphaeria > Victivallales > Victivallaceae > RGIG5270. The sequence goes on along the minus strand of JAFTJQ010000006.1, from coordinate 16,875 downwards.
AATGCGATTGGAATTTGCCGCCGCGGCTGGTGCAGAAAAATCATGTTTACGTTGTCGGCGATAATCGTACTATGCCGATGAATCAACATCAATTCGGACAAGTGGCAGTTTCAAGAGTGGTCGGAGGTGTTTTATGGTGAAAAAATTTATATTGATTGATATTTTGCTGCTCGTAGGAGTGGTGGCTTATTTTGTTTTTTTCAGAACTGATGAGCGTGAGTTGGTCAAAAAACAATTAATTGAATTGGCACGACTCAGCAGCAAGGGCGAGAGTGAAAAAACTACCACGATGATTATCAAAAATCAGTCTTTGCAAAAAATTTTCGCTCCTGAATGCGAATTGCATTTCGGAATTAATATGTTCGATGGGAAGTTCTCAAATCTGCAATTGGTTAATAGCATCAGCCAAGCAAATATGTATTTGCAAAGTTCAGTTATCAAAGCGTCGGATATTGAAGTCTTTTTAATCGATGAGCAAAATGCCGAGGCGGATTTTACCGGAGAGTTCAAAGGCAGAAGTAAGAGCGGAGAGTATATCGAGGAGGTCAGAGCATTATCTGCAAAAATGCAAAAAATTGATGGAGAATGGGTTATAACTGCAATTACGATTCAAAAGGTTCTGGAGAAATGAAAAAACTTTGGTTGATAATTTTATTTTTTTGTATCGGGACGGAGGGTGTTTTTAACTTTGCCGGTGCGAAAGTATTAAATGTAAAAAACTATACCAAAATGCCGTCAAAAAATTCCGGTTGCTGTCCGCCGTCGCAGATTAAGCGAGACCCTAAAAAACCGTCGATAAAAATTATCAGACGTTATAACTTTGATAATGAGGACAGAATTAAAGAGAGTAAACCCATAAAACTCTCGGCAGATCAGAAAAAAATAAATTATTTTGAATCAAACAGCAGTGATTATGTGCTGGAGTGTGAGAATAACGGCAGCAAGCGAGAGGTTATTGCCCTTCCTGAATTAAAAGTTTATTACAAGGCGAATTCAACTTTGAAAAATTTTTTCATGCTTGATTATGCGAAAAATAAAAAGGGTGATTTTGAAAAAATTGCTTACCGTGGATTTGGTTTCAAAATTCCGCATCAGGTTAAATTTGAGTTGGTTTCAGAGGATGAGTCAGACGGGTTTATTTTACTTGGCGACAAAGCACCTGATTGTAAAAATATCCCGGAGGACGGTTATACGACCAAAAGTATTTCTCTTGAACCGAAACAGCAAAAAAGTTCATACAGTTACTTTTATTACAAGATCGGCAAGCACTACGGAGTCGGGCGAATCCAAAATCAATATGAAGTGCAGCAGCAGGGGAATTTATTTGCCGTGAAGTTGCGTTTGCTGGATTAATTGCTTGGGAATTTACAGGAGTTCGGAAGCAACTTCATCCCAGAAAAGCAGTCCTTGCGAAGTGAGCGTAATGTGATTTGAATCATAATCGAAAAAATCAGGGTAAATTTTTGCCGATTCTCGAATTTTCGCCAGATAAAAATCAAAAGCATCGGGATAGATTGATTCAAAATCACTGCGAGTCCACCCCGCACAAGTTCTTAAGTTTACGGCAAAAATTTCATTTCTACGCTCGATTTTAGAGATGATGTCATAATCAATTGCTTTGTCATGCAGATAGTTGTCAATTGAGTAACTTTGCGTAAAGCGATTTTTGCCGTCAAATGAACTTGCCGCAGGCCCGATCCCTAATAAAGTTCCGCCACGCCAAATATTTTTGTTGTGCCGACATTGATATTGCTCATTGATTGCGTAATTAGAGACCTCGTATTGCTTAAAGTAACCGTTATTGACAGCAATTTGATAGAGTTCGCAGGAGTTGTCCTCATCAATAGATATCTCTTTTGCCGCCAGTGCGGTTTGCTCTTCAATAGTTAAGTTATAGCATGATAGATGAGTTGCACCGGCTTTTTTGACTTCGTTAATATCTGCAATGAAATCTGCTGCCGTCTGACTCGGAATCGCATAGATAAGGTCGATATTGAAGTTTTTTATCGACGAATTGTGAATTAAATCAATTGCCTGCGATATTGCCTGATTGGAGCAATCCCGTCCCAGAATTTTTCTTAAATCCGCATTAAATGATTGGACGCCCATGCTTAAGCGGTTAACATAATTGCTGAGGATAGCGATTTTTCCTTTAGTGAGTGTTTCAGGATTTGCTTCAATCGAGATTTCGGATAAATTTTTAAGCGTCAAAATATCATCGAGATTAGCAAATAAATACTCTAATTGCTTTTCACTTAAAAGTGTCGGAGTGCCGCCACCCAAATAGAGAGTATCAAATTTTTTGCCGTTTAACTCACACTGTTTTCTAATATCTTCAATGATTTTAGTTAATACTTTATCGCATTGAGAATAGTCAGTGACAGAGAAAAAGGCACAGTAGTCACACTTTTTCCGACAAAATGGTATATGAATATAAAGGTTCTCAAACATCTTTTAACATCCGATTTTGGTTTATAATTACTATAAAATAGCATAAAAACGCATTTTTTAAATAAAAATTGCCAAAATATTATCAAAAAAATTTGAAAAATTAAAAAAATGTTGTAAGTTATATGCAAGTTGATTTTGATTTAATAAAAAATGGAGTGAAAAATGGGTCAGCAATCAAATAAAATACAGAAGAGAGCTCGTCGCAAGGCATACTTGGAACGTTGCAAAGCAAAAGTAAAAGCTCTTATCGCTGCTAAAAAGTAATTTTGTAGTGAGTTTAATGAAAAAGCATATTACAAGAAATTGTGATATGCTTTTTTGTTGCCTTGAAATTATGTAAATTCAGTTTGCTATTGAGAGTATTTCAGATGAAAAATCAGGAGATTAGAGACAGTTGTAGAATTTTTATGGTTTTGCACATTAGTACAGTAAATTAGGAATGTGTTTGAAACAAGAAAAAGTGCCAAGTAGGAAGAAAGGAGAAGTCACCTACTCGGCACATAAAGGAAAATGAAAAATATTTCAATCTTCTTTTACACTCTGCCATAATATATAATAGTTTTTATTAATTGCAAATAAAAAAATAAAAATAATTGATTTTTTTTATAAAAAATATTGTTTTGTATCAAAATGGTAACGAATTTTTACAAAAAATAACCGATTTGTACAAAAATATCGGAAAAATTAATATTTGATTTGAAAAATTGCCGTTTCGGTGCTAACTTAAGCAATGTAAAATATTGTATTTAATAGTTTTAGTGTATATAATAAGGTGTTTTAAGAAGGATGTGATATTATGCCGACTAAAATGAGATTTAAAAAAATTGCCTCTGCCAGACAATTGATTGTGGACAAAGCAACTGATTTGCGAAAAATTGAATTACTTGATTCTGCTCACTGGGCAGTTAATGGCATGGGAATTGACCATGTAGTATTTAATAAAGATTTTTTGAACTACATCGACTCCGATAAAAATCAGCGTGTCCGAGTTTCAGAGGTCAAATCAGCGGTTGCGTGGTTGCTTGCGGTGTTGAAAAATTACCATGCAATCGACGAGCGAAGCACTTCGGTAACTATCGAGGATTTGAATTATGAGAATAACAGCGATGCCCAAGATATTAAAAATACTGTCGAATTAATTGCCGGGAACTTGCACAAAGAGGGGGTTGCTACTTTGACATTTGAGGAACTCTCCTACGAGAATTTGTACATGAATTCTTCGCTTAATGGTGACGGAGTTATCGTGATTGATAAAATTAATAATGCGGAATTGCAGAAGTATCTGCGGGCGGTTGAGGCGATTGAGGGTAATGTTCCTGATAAATCAACTCTGCCCGGAATCGGAAAAAAAGAGGTAGATTCATTCCACAACTCTATGTTATCTTATCTTGATTGGTACAAAGGCGGCAAAGTCGATTATCGTGACGGCGAAGTGCTGGAGTTTATCCAACTTCACAAGTTGTTGCGTGATAAGTTGATAGAATTTTTTGATCTTTGTGAAGCCGCTAATTTCAAAATTTTCAAAAGTATCGGATTTGCCGAGGCATCAGTCAATGGCAATAATGCGGCTGATATTAAAAAATTCTTTGAGGATGGTCTGCTTGGGGAGGTTAATCCCGAGGGGCAGATAAACTTCCGCACTTCATGGCTTAATCCCTGTTTCAAAAGCAGTTTGCTCAAATATGGTGCATTGGGCAACAAATTCAATCTTTTCAGCAATTCCGATACATTATCGGCGGAGGAATTCAAAAATAAACTTGCTGATATTGATGCGGCAGTTTCTTATTATGACAATCGTCCGAATGACAAGTTTAAGTCATTGGCAATCAGTGAGTTGGAAAGTTGGGTTGAACTTAAAGCTTACGAGGAAGTCTGCAAGTTGATTGAACTTGACTTGTCAGTAAAAAGTGCAATTGACGGCTACGAAAAATTGCGTAAATTAATGGTTTATCAGGCAAATATTTTGGAATTTGTCAATAACTATGTGAACTTGTCAGGGCTTTTCGACCCCAATAGATTTGCGATTATGCAGACCGGAGTGCTGGTGCTTGACGGGAAACATTTTTCGCTCATCACCAAAGTTAAAAATCTCCCCGAACACAAAAAAATCATCTCCAGAAGCAATATTTGTGTGGCGTATATCGAAGTTACTGGTATCGGCGGAATTTTTGATAAAAGCATTATGGCTGTGGCAATTACAGCCGGAACTATGCGGAATATTTATATCGGCAAAATGGGTATTTTCTGCGGTTGTGACGGCAAGGAATATGATGCGAAACTCATTGATTTGATTCAGCAGCCGGTTTCAGTCAAAGAGGCATTGCTGGCTCCGTTTGTTAAATTCGGAGAGTTTTCAACCAAGCAGGCGGATAGATTTTTCTCAAGCAAAAATCAGGAACTTGACAAAGCCGTTACTAACGATATAAAAAGCGGTAAACTCCTTGATAGTGCCAAAGCCCCTGCTAATGGCGGCAAAACCAGTTTGCCGATGCTTCTTATGGGCGGCGGTTTCGGATTGGCGGCGGTCGGCAGTGCTTTTGCATTTATGATTAACAGTCTCAAGAGCGTCTCTGTCTGGCAGATTTTTGCCGTTTTATTCGGCATTATTCTGGTGATCAGTGCACCGATGTTGCTGGTTTCATTGAGCAAACTCTACAACCGCTGTATTTCAGATTTTCTGGCGGCGAGCGAATGGGCAATTAACCCCCGTATGCGACTCTCTAACCGCATGAGTTTAATTTTCTCCATCCGTCCGAAGTATCCGAAGTGCAGTGTTACCGTCAGAGGTGCGGATATGGTTAATGAATTTTTCAAAAATAAACACGTTAAGGATGCGGAATAATGGCAAAATTGCTTTTCAAAAATCGACTTGAACGGCAAAAAGCCTTGGAAGAAGTTGATATTTATCCCGTGATAAGTTCGGAATTCTGCCGCGGACGCAAGGTAGAGGAGGTATTTTTATCTATCGCCGAGGGCGGAGCGAAAATGGTTCAAATCAGGGAGAAAAACCGTCTGAAAAAAGAGATTTTTGAAATCGCCTGCAAATGTCGGCAAATTGCCGATAGTTACGGCATGCTTTTAATCATTAATGATCATGTGGATGTGGCATTGGCGGTCGGAGCGGACGGAGTTCATTTGGGACAGGATGATTTGCCGTTAGTTGAGGCAAGAAGAATTGCTCCTGAATTGATTTTAGGTCACTCTACCCATAATGCGGCAGAAGCAATTTACGCCGATGCGAATGGAGCGGATTATCTGAATATCGGGCCGATTTATCCGACTAAAACCAAAAGTTTGAGTTATGAATCGCTTGGGATAGCTGAGATTGATCGAATTTCTCCCATGCTGCATATACCTTTTACCGTCATGGGGGGGATCAAAGAGCGACATCTTGCTGAATTAATCGCCCACGGTGCCAAACATATTGCAATGGTAACCGAGATTACCGAAGCCGATGATATTACCCGAAAAGTCATCGATCTGCGTCGTTATTGGGAAAAATAAATCATGTTGCAAAGTGCCGAATTTTCATTTGCCCCGATCGGTTTTTTCAATTGTGATGAGAAGTACCGCTATGATACTCCGCGACAGGGAGTTTTTGCCAATGGCAATGTCGGGGTGATAGAACTTGCCAAAGGGTGTAATTTTGAGCAGGCATTGCAGGATTTGAGCGGAGTTGAAAGAATCTGGGTGATTTTTGTTTTCCATAATAATTCAAATTGGAAAGCCTTGAGTTCTCCGCCGATTGCACCGGATCGAAAAATCGGAGTTTTTGCGAGCCGTTCACCTTACCGCCCTAATCCGATAGGCTTGAGCTGTGTTGAATTGGTAAAAGTCGAGGGGCTGAAAATCTATATCCGTAATTTTGACCTGCTTGACGGAACGCCGATTTTGGATATAAAACCGTATATCAGTGTAGCGGATTCTTTTCCTGACAGTCGTGTTGCGTGGCTGGAGGAGGCGAATAAAAAAGAGTATAAACTCGAATTTTCGGTTGATTTTCAGAAAAAATCGGAGTTTATCTATCAAAAAAGTAAACTTGATCCGCAAAAGTTCTGCGAAGTCCAGTTGAGCGTAAATCCTCTGGATCATCGACGTAAACGATTGACTGAATTTGAAAATAATTTGTATGTAATAGCATTTCGGACATGGAGAATTGAGTTTAGAATTTTCGAGGAGCAACAGACAATTCTGGTTCAGGATATTTTCAGTAATTACACCATAGATGAATTGGCAGATTCAGCAAGCGATAAGTATAATGATAAAAAATTACATGCTGAATTCAGGGAAAAATTTTTGGGAATTTAGATACATGGAATTGTCGTTGACAGGTCGAGAGGGATTGGGTCGCTGCGATAATTATAGGGAAGTCTATGAAATTTGGGAAGACCCGGGAGCGAGCGTATCTAAAATTTTCCGACCCGACCGTCAAAATGGGTTTATCTCTGCCACCGTCGCAAAATCAAGTCGACGTCATGCAGAGGAGCGAAAGCGACGAAGCATCCAATCCACGAGCCGTCAGGCTCGCACTTCGTCGCTCCTATAAGAGCGACACCTGCCGTAATTCATAATTCTTAATTCTGCATTCTTAATTTTTAATTCCATGCTTCTCTCTCCATAATTTTGGGGATATTCAGTGTTTTTTTTGATAATATTACGGCTTATTTTTTACTTTTTACTTGATATTTTTAATATTTAATGTACATTATTGAAATGGATTTTAATTAATAAAAAATAAGGAGAAATAATGTTTAAATTCAGAATTATCAGTTTTCCGCTGCTGTTGGCACTTTTCGGCTACATGATTTTCGGTGGAGACAATGGAGCTTTGGTTTTCAATATTTTTGCACCGCTTATGATTGCAATGGCAGTTTATGAGTTATTGGCAATGCTGAATCAAGCAGGGGTAAAGTCTTTTCCGAAAATCGGGGGGGTAATTGCCTTGTTAATTGCAATCTCGATAACTTTCAGTTTTTTCAGTATTTGCATGTATCTTCTTTGGGCAGTCATTGCCGCAATTATGGCATTTTTCCTCGGTATGATTTTTGTCAAAGAGGAAAAAAGGCTTGAATATATCGGGCGAGGGGTTGTTTCTATCGGCGGAGCATTGCTACTTCTATTAATTTTTATCCCGTTAATCAGAATTTTTGAGCGGAGTTCTGAAGCAATGCTTTTTCTGGTTTTAACTACTAAAATGATGGATACGGGCGGTTATATTTTCGGCATGTTATCAAATAAACTTCTTCCGAACGGCAACCACAAAATTCTTCCGACTATCAGTCCGAAAAAATCTTATGAAGGCACTTTCGGTGGTATTTTCTTATCAGTTTTGACCGGATTTATTCTTTATAAATACAATTGCTCTCCATTTGCATCTTTAGCAGTAACATTAATTCTTTCGGCAATTTTTGCACTTGGTTCATTTGCCGGAGACTTGACAGAATCGGCAATTAAACGCTGTTGCAATATCAAGGATTCAGGTAATATCATCCCCGGCATGGGCGGATTTTTTGACGTACTTGATTCATTCATCTATAACGGCATAATTTTCAGTATGATTTTAGCATTCATGGGGTAAAATATGGCAAAAATTTTAATCAAAAATGTTGAACTTAACGGTGAAATTGTTGATGTTTTAATTGAAAATAAACGCTTCAAAAAAATCGCTCCGAAGATTCTTGAGAATATTGATAATGCGCAGATAATTGACGGTACGGACAAGGCGATTTTGCCGCCGTTCTATAATACGCACACCCATGCGGCAATGTCGCTGCTTCGCAGTTACGCCGATGATAAGGAACTTTTTGACTGGCTGCAAAATTACATTTGGCCTTTGGAAGCGAAACTTACTCCGCAGGATGTCTATATCGGCAGTCGCTTGGCTTTTTTGGAGATGATTAAAAGCGGAACGGTTTTTGCCTGCGATATGTACTGGCATCAGCTTGAAACTGCCAGAGCCGCTGAAGAGATGGGGATTCGTGTGGCAGTCGGAGAGATGTTTCTCCAGTCAACTCCCGAACTTAACGAGATGAATCGCAAAAACAATATTGAACTTGAGAAGCTTCGCGGAAAAAGCGAACTCGTAGAAATCATGCTTGACCCGCATGCGATTTATACTGTGCCGAAAGAGATTCTAAAAACTGTGGCAGAGAAGATGAAAAAAGAGGATTTCCGCTTAACTATTCACGCTTCCGAAACTCCATTGGAAGTTGAAAATTGCTTTACGGAACACCATATTTCTCCAATTGCTTACTTGGAAAGTTTGGGGTTGCTGACAGAAAAAACGGTGCTTGCACATTGCGTACATCTTTTCGATGACGACATAAAAGTTATTCGTGATACCGGGGCGGTAATTGCTCATAATCCGGTGTCAAATATGAAACTTAATTCAGGGCGTTTCCGTTTCCATGACTGCTTGGAAGCAGGGTGCAACATTACGCTCGGAACTGACGGTGCTTGCTCAAATAACAACCTCTCCATGCTTGATGAGATGAAGTTTGCCGCTCTCTCCGCTAAATCACAATATTCAAGCCCGACCGCAGGCAAAGATGTCGATGTATTCAAAATTGCTACGGTGAATGGGGCAAAAGCCTTTGATATTGACGCAGGTGAGATTAAAGAGGGAAAACTTGCTGATGCGATGCTTATTGATTTAAATAATCACTTCATGATTGCCGATTATAAACTTATTTCCAATATGGTTTATTCGGCAGATTCGAGCGTGGTAGATAGCGTAATTTGCAATGGCGAAGTGCTGATGCTTAACCGCAAAGTCCGTGATGAAGATGAGATTATCCGTGAGGCAAAAAAGTGTTGCGCTTCACTTAAAAACAGATAGGTGATAAAATGATAGAACTTGATTTTTCCAAATCCGCTGACGGTTTGATCCCTGCAATCGCTCAAGATTACCAGACGGGTGAAATTCTGATGATGGCGTACATAAACAAGGAGTCATGGGAATATACTCTTGCGACAAATCATGCTACTTATTACTCCCGCAGTCGTAAAAAACTTTGGAAAAAGGGCGAAACAAGCGGAAATGTTCAGAAAATTAAAGAGATTTTAGTTGATTGTGATGAGGATACTGTGATTTTCAAAGTTGAGCAAATCGGCGGAGTCGCCTGCCATACCGGGCACCGCAGCTGCTTCTATCGCAAAGTGGACGGTGAGAACTTAACTGAAATCGCTCCCGTGATAATTGACCCCGAAAAAATGTATTGAGAAGTTGAAATTACCGCTAAAAAAACCGTTTTTTTGATTTGAAAAAATTGAAAAAATGTGATATATTATTGAAATTGAATTATTTATAATGTTTTTTGTAAGGAAAAAATCATGAGTGAAGAAATTTTGAATGAAAAACCGCTGGATTTTATCAGAGAAATCGTTGCGGAAGATATTAAAAATAATAAGTACCCCGATGGTATTGTTACCCGCTTCCCCCCCGAACCGAATGGTTATTTGCATATCGGACACGCCAAAGCAATCTGCTTGGACTTCGGAGTAGCCGAGGAGAATAATGGTATTTGCCACTTGCGTATGGATGATACCAATCCGACTAAAGAGGATATGGAGTATGTCGAGTCAATCATTGAAGATGTTAAATGGCTCGGATTTGACCCGTCACACTTGTACTATGCAAGTGATTACTTTGAGGACATGTACAACTGTGCGGTGAAGTTGATTAAAAAGGGTTTGGCATACGTTTGCAGTTTAACTCCTGAGGAATTTGAGGAGTACCGCGGCAATTCAGAGCGAGTAGGCAGAGATACCCCCGGCAGAAGTCAGAGTATTGAAGAGAATTTAGATCTCTTTGAACGCATGAGAGCCGGTGAATTTGAGGATGGTTCTAAAGTTTTGCGTGCCAGAATTGATATGACTTCGCCGAATATCCACATGCGTGACCCGGTTATCTATCGTATTCGCCGAATCGACCACTTCCGTCAGGGCAATAAATGGTGTATCTATCCGATGTACGACTTTGCTCACTGTTTGGAAGATGCTTTTGAGGGGGTAACTCACTCATTCTGTACATTGGAATTTGAAATTCACCGTCCTTTGTACGATTGGGTTTTGGACAATTTGGACTTCAAAGTGCGTCCGTACCAGCATGAATTTTCACGTTTGAGCTTGTCACATACCGTGATGAGCAAGCGTAAACTTCTGCAATTAGTTAAAGAAAATTACGTCCGCAATTGGGATGATCCTCGCATGCCGACAATTTGCGGTATGAGAAGACGTGGCGTAACGGCGGCGGCTTTGAGAAATTTCGCTAAAGGTTTGGGCATTACCAAATTTAACGGTCTTACCGATATGGCGGTATTGGAACATTGCATTCGCGAGGACTTGAATAAAAAGGCTTCTCGCTATTTGGCGGTTTTGAATCCCCTAAAAGTTACTATCACCAATATGGCTGATGACTTTGTTGATTACCTTGACGGGGTTAATAATCCCGAGGACGAGAGTGCAGGAACTCGCAAAATTCCTTTCACCAAGCATCTTTATATTGAAAAAACTGACTTCATGGTTGAACCGGTTAAAGGTTATTTCCGCCTCGCTCCGGGCAAGGAAGTCCGTTTAAGATACGCTTACTTCATCAAGTGCGAGGAGTTTGTGACTGACGAGAATGGCGAAGTTATTGAACTCAAATGTACTTACGATCCCGAAACTCGCGGCGGTAATGCCCCCGACGGTCGCAAGGTCAAAGGCACAATTCATTGGGTATCAGCAGATTATTGCAAAGAAGCAGAAGTTCGCCTGTACGACAGACTTTTCACCGTTGAACAGCCGGGCATGGGCGAGGAAGATTTTCTGACCCAGCTTAATCCTGATTCAGAGAAAGTTGCAAGTTGCTATATCGAGCCTGCACTGGCAGAGATTAAACCGTACGAAGTCGTTCAGTTTGAACGAGTAGGGTACTTTGCTTGCGATAAAGATTCGACCGATGAAAAACGAGTTTTCAATCGCACCGTTACGCTCAAAGACTCATGGGCAAAAAAGCAGTAATATTATTGCTGTAAAATAATAAAATAATCAGCTATGATAAAACTTTAATGGTTTTGTCATAGCTTTTTTTTGCATATTTTGAAATAGTTACCATTTTTGATTATTGCTTCGGAATTTGTATTTTAGGCAAGGCGGCTTAAATTATAATGGAGAGGTAATGAAAAAAGATGAGGAGATTTTATTATGTGCAAAATTACTACAATCAATGCCAGAGAAATTTTGGATTCACGGGGGAATCCGACTGTCGAAGCAGAGGTTTTTTTGAGTTGCGGTATCAGCGGTGTTGCGAGTGTCCCAAGCGGTGCATCAGTCGGAACGAATGAAGCACTTGAACTGCGTGACAATGATAGAGAGCGTTTCAGGGGACGGGGAGTTTTGCAGGCAGTAAGAAACATTAATTTGATAATCTCTCCGCTGCTTACGGGAATTAATATTGATGACCAGCGATTGATTGATCAAATGATGATTGACGAGGATGATACGCTTGACAAATCTCATCTGGGGGCAAATGCGATTCTGGCGGTATCTCTGGCGGCGGCGAGGGCGGCGGCAAACTATCACGGAATTGAATTGTATCGGTATTTGGGCGGAATTAATGCCTGCCGCTTGCCCTTGCCGATGATTAATATTATTAACGGCGGCCGCCATGCCGAAAACGGACTTGTTTTTCAAGAGTTTATGATTGTGCCGGTCGGGGCAGATAGTTTCAGTCGTGCGATGCAGATGGGGGCGGAAATTTTTTATTCGCTTAAAAAAGTTCTTCACAGTTACAATCTCTGTATTGAGGTTGGGGATGAGGGTGGTTTCGCTCCGGAACTATTTGCGGCGGAAGATGCCTTTGACTGCATAATTGAAGCGATTGATCGGGCAGGGTACATGATTGGGGGTGAGGTTGCACTGGCACTTGATTGTGCGGCGAGCGAATTTTTTGACGGTAAATTATATAATTGCGGTCTGCTTCGGGGGAAGGGAAATACAGCTAAATTCACCTCCGATGAAGTGATTGATTATCTGGCAAATCTCTGCAAAAATTATCCGATTTGTGCTATTGAAGATCCGCTGAATGAAAATGATTGGCTTGCTTGGCAGAAAATCACCGAGAAAATCGGCGATACAGTAACAATTATCGGTGATGACCTCTTTGTTACAAACAAAAATTATCTCCGCAGGGGGATTCAGGAAAATTCCGCTAATGGTATAATCATTAAGCCGAATCAGATCGGCACGCTTACGGAGACTCTGGCGGTTATCGAGAATGCGCAACGTGCAGGCTTCCAAACCGTAATCAGCCACCGATCGGGAGAGACTGCGGATAGTTTCATTGCGGATTTGAGTGTGGCAGTAAACAGTCCTTTTGTTAAATGCGGCAGTATGTGCCGAGGTGAAAGAATTGCCAAGTATAACCGATTTTTGCAGATTGAGCGAAGTCTATTCGAAAATAGCATTTTCAATCAGGAGATGTTTTAGTTAATTGACAGTTTACTCAAAGTAATAGATTGTAAAGTTATCAAACTGCATAATTTTGGCTTGTTTGAGCCACTCAAATTCAGTTGCTTTAGTGGCGGAACTGTCGCTGAAAACAATAAATTCCCGATGATTATTTTTCAATAATTCTGCAAATTTTGCTGATGAAATTACCCGCTTATTGTCTGTGATTTTATTTGCCATTTCATCATTGATAAGTTCAACTTTATTCTGCAAGTGGAAGTTAATCAAGTGATAATTATTGAGAGAGCAAGCAAAAAATTGTACTTGATTGTCGGGATAATTTTTGCCGACGATTGTTTCGATGCGTTTATTAATCTGGCGTGCAGTCGGGAAATATTTATCCGCCATAAATGATATTTGCAATGCCGCAATCAGCATGAATAATGACAAACTGAAAAAATAGACGGCAATTCTTTTTTCGATATTTAATTTGACGGTGAAAATCAGCATTAACCCGATAATAATTAATATCACACCGCTTAAAAAATAGTTGTTGTCCAGCAACAATAAATTAGTGCCAAGTAGAACTGCGATAACTCCGATTAAGACAAAGCAACTGCTTAAAAGTTTGTGGCGGTTGTTGCTGCGTAGATAGGTCACTAATCCCGTCGCTACCAAAAATGAGAATGGCAGATAGGTAATCGGCAGATTAGCCATGATTAAACCGCGATTTAAAATTGAGAATATAATTGCCGTCAGCAGAAAAATCATTGAAAATTTGTAAATCGGACGCCGCAGAAACTCCACAGAGGTTTTTTTGTAATTCCGAATTGAGCAAAGCAAGAACGGTGCAATCGGCAAAATTCCCATGCCCAAAAGCATTAAGTTATTGATAATAGTATCTTGAGCTTTCGGAATGTCGCTGAAAAATTCTGTCCAATAGTTGAGAATTGAAACTTTGCCGTCACAGACCCACGCAAAAAAGTTGCCCTGACCGCAATAGGAACTTAAACTTAATAACGCCCCGGTAACGATGATGATTTCAATCGGCATAAGCAGCATGTCGATATATCGCTTTTGCGACAGCATGTACAAAGTTGCCACGATGATTGAGAAGAAAAAGGGATTAAGTCCGCTGATAAGCAGTGAGGCAAAGGTTAAAATTCCGCACAGAAGCAGCAGCCCGATTCTTTGAAAACTGAATCGCTCCTCTCTTGATGCCATGAAATATGCTCCTAACCCCAGAAAGTTGATCAATGCACCCCAAATTCCGCTGTTGCCGACAACTGCATCGGGAATGAAAAGAAATATCCAGAATGAGGAGAAAAACAGTAGATAGGTAAATGCCGCCAGAGTATTGTCGTTGGTGCATTTTTTGATTGCATAGATGGTGGATAAACTCAAAACCGCCAGTGCGATGATGCCGTTGCTTGCAATCCCCCACTTGGTAAAGCCGAATAGACTGATGAAAAATCCGCTGATGATATTATCGAGATTGCTCAAAGTAAAAGCTTCGTACTTGTAAGCACAATATGCTTGAGTGGCGGCTTGGGCTTCCTGCGGAAGTATTCCCAGCATTAAGTTCGGCATGACATAGATTAAGATAAAAAATATAAACAATGCAAAATAGTATTTTTTCATAATAATTCCTTAAATTTGTTAATTTATTCGCTATTAATATACTACATTTTTTAATTACTTCAAATATACAATTAATTTTGACTTGAAATTTTGCAAAAAAAAGCTATATTTTAGGGTTGAAAATTAATTAAAAACAAATTTTATAAAAAAAAGGAGCTAAAATGGCAAAAAAACAATTCAAAACAGAGGTTCGTCAACTTTTGGATTTAGTGATTAATTCACTCTATTCAAATAAGGAAATTTTTCTGCGTGAACTCGTCGCAAATGCCGCCGATGCAATCGACAAGGCTAAATTTGAGAGTTTAACCGACAGCAGCAAGGTGCGTGATTGGCAAATTAAAATCATCCCCGATAAAGAGGCGAAAACTCTTAAAATTATCGATAATGGTATCGGCATGAGCGAAGCCGAGGTAATTGAGAATATCGGAACTATTGCGAAATCCGGCACTAAAGCATTTATGCAGCAGCTTGAGGAGGCAAAAGCAGTAAATTCTCCTGAACTTATCGGTCAATTCGGAGTCGGTTTCTATTCGGCTTTTATGGTCGCTGACAAAGTTATTATCGAAACCAAAAAAGCCGATGAGAATGAACCTGCCGTCCGCTGGGAGTCCAATGGTACAGGTTCTTATGATATTTCAACTTGCGACAAAACTTCAATCGGAACAGAAATTACAGTTTATCTCAAAGAATCCGAGGAACTTTTCCTTGAATCTTGGAAAATCAGCGACATTATCCGCAAATACTCTGACTTTATTGCGTACCCGATTATCGTGCCGAAAGTAACAGTAAATGAGGACAAAAGCGAAACAATTTCAGAGGAAATTATCAACTCTCAAAAGGCAATTTGGCTTCGCAAACCGTCAGAAATTACTGATGATGAGTACAAAAGTTTCTTCGGTCATCTCTCTCATTCACAGGGCAATTATGCGAAAGCAATTCACATCAATGCCGAGGGAACTAATGAATTTAAGTCATTGCTTTTCATTCCTGAAACCATGCCTTTTAATATGTTTATGCCTGATTTCCAGAAAGACGGACTTCAGCTTTATGTTAAAAGGGTTTTCATCACTGATAAGTGCAAGGATTTGATTCCTGATTATCTGCGTTTTATCAAGGGAGTGGTTGATTCAAGCGACCTGCCGCTCAATGTCTCCCGTGAGATTTTGCAGGACAATGCGATCATCGGCAGAATCCAGAAAGCAGTTACTTCCAAAATCCTCGCAGAACTTAAGAAAATGCAGGAGAATGAGCCGGAAAAATATCAGAAGTTTTTTAAGGAATTCGGCAAGGTGCTTAAAGAGGGTATTCACATGGATTACCTCAATCAGGAAAAAGTTAAGGCACTTGCAATGTACGAAACTATGAATACTGAAGCAGGAAAAATGATCTCTTTGACCGATTATGTCAATGCAATGCCGGAAAATCAGGAGGACATCTATTTTATTACCGGTGACTCCCGCGAGCATATCATTGCCAATCCGGCTTTGGAATACTTCCGCAACAAGGGCTTCGACGTGGTCTTTATGACCGACCCGATTGACGAATGGATTATCCAATCAATGATGCAGTTTGATAAAAAATTGCTCAAAAACGTTGCCAAAGGCGAGATTATCCTCAAGGATGAAGAACGTGAAGCCGAGGAGAAATTGTTGAAAGAGGCTGCCGACAAGTACAAGGACTTAACTGAATTTTTGCAGAAAACTTTGGATGACAAGGTCAAGGAAGTCCGCTTCAGCAGCCGTTTGGTCGAGAGCCCCTGCTGTCTGGTCGGTGATGAGCATAGCATCAGTCCGCAGATGGAAAGAATTTTCCGTGCGATGAAAGAGGAAATTCCGGTTTCAAAGAGAATTATGGAACTTAATCCCAAACATCCTTTGATTGAGGGCTTAAATAAGTTGCTGCAAGCCAACAAAGATGATGAGAATTTGCGTGATTACGCGGAAGTCTTGCTGGATCAGGCATTGCTTGCAGAGGGTACACCGGTGAGAGATACTCTGAAGTTCTCTAAAAATATTGCTAAACTTATGGTCAATGCGATTAAATAATTTTCTGTTGCAAAACAGAAAATTATTGAGGCATGGCATGTCCGTTGACAGGTCATTAGGTCGAGGGGTGAAGGTTTGTTTTTTTTGTGGGGGCTAACGCCGCCCCCACACCCCTACGCAAGGTCAGCGACCTTGACCAAGAAGAGATGCGAAAATTTTTCAAATTTTCACATCTCAAAATTTTTTATCCATATTCATGGACGAAGGCAACAACTTTTTTTAGTTTTGGCTCGTTTCACTTCGCCTAAAAAAGTTTTTGCCTTTCGAAACCTAATTTCAAAAAAACGTTGGCAGGTCGAAAATGCGT
>JAFTJQ010000034.1 GCA_017456285.1 Lentisphaeria bacterium | reverse complement strand
TCAAAACCGCTTTTTGCAGCATTCCGCAGAAGCGGGAACATTATCAACCTCGCTGCAACCCCTTTTGAGGCGCAACAGGGATATAATATAGCATCAAACAGAAACTTTGCAAACCGTTTTTGAACTTTTTTTCAACTTTTTTGAGGTTTTTGGGCAGTTTTCGCAAGATGGACTGTAAAAATGGACAAAAATGGACACAATGGACAAGGGCGTTGCAGCGGCAGCCTGCCGCAGCTCACCCTCCCACAACTCCGGAGTTTTGGCAGCGGCATCCCAAATTATATTGCAGTATACGGTGATTTTTTTCAAAAATGTCCTTTGCTGGATTGAAATTCACTTTGCAAATGGTATATTTATGTTATATGGTGTCGGGATTTGAACTTTATTTGGAATTTGCAATGCAGGAAAAAGACCGGGAAAATATAATAAAATTGCCATTACCGCTGTGGATCATATCAGTGACGGGATTAGTGGTTGCCGCCAGCATATCTCTCGGCTTGGTATATTTTTGGCGCAGCGGAGCTTTTTACTGTATTTGCTTCGGTATTTTATTATGGGCAGCAGGTGGAGTTACGGCATTGATCTCTTTCCTGAAAGGAGGTTGGGTAACAATTGCAACGATGGGAGTACAAGCTCTCATAGTATATTGTTCAAATCCGCATGCCCGTGGAATATTCTGGGCATTACCCGTTGTTCTGCCGGGAGTATTATTTTGTTGGAAACGACATTTGCAAATGAGAAATACAGCGATTGTTGCGCTGCATTTGTCATTGTTTTCTGTGTCGTGGTATCTCGGTCTTTGTGTAAGTTTATTTATCATCCCCTGGTTTTTCTCATGAGAGCAGAAATGAAATCATCCCGACCGTGGTATATGCGTAAAATTGTTCTTCCGGTGCTTTGTGTATTGGGAGTTGCCATACCGAATTTGTTGAATTACTGTGATGTGGATGGCTTTTCAAATCACAGCGGGTATTTCGGCTTCGACTGCTTTGACAGTCTGTTTTACGCAGTCGGAATAGAATGGCAGAATATGGTTCTCATCTCTGTCATCAGCCTTTTGATTGCAATCGCAATTTATGCTCCCATTGAGATATATTATTGGATCTCCAAAGAGGATGTTTCTCTCCCGGAGGAAAATAAATGAACCTCATTGATAGTTACAACAAATGCCTGCAATTCATCCGGCAGGAGAAATGGTCAAAAGCAAAGAAAGTCATTTCTTCTGAACCGGCAGTTTTGCATTTTTGCGTTTCCGGCGAAGACAGTGTGCTGATTGCGGCTTTAAAAAATTTTTGTTCTGACGATTTTTTGCAGTTTTTGATTGATTGCGGTTGCGATGTCAATGAAAAAGACTGTAACGGTACTACCCCGCTTTATCATGCTTGTTTCAATAGGCCCTATGAATGTCAAAGAGCTGAAGATTTTGTCAATTATCAAATATTATTTCAAGCAGGAGCCCGGTTGACCCCGTTTGAAGAACTGATAATAGCCGGTGATGCGCCGCATCCGGATTGGAAGAAAATGCAGCAGATATTGCGTGATAATCCGGAGGTTGTCAGCGTTACCAATGAAGCTGGAAACACGCTGCTTTCGCGGTATGCCGATGTGATATATTGCGAATTATTTGAATTTTTTCTCAAATCTGCAAAATGGGATTTGAATTTGGTAACTTCTCCGGAATCAGGTTCCATTCTTGGGCGAATTTGGGAAAGTGCGTATCTGGTTGACGAGGACGCCTCTCCGAAAACATTAAAAAAACGGCAATATATGAAAACGGAACTTATTCCAAAATTGAAGAGCATGGGAGCAGAAAAACTGCCGGAAGAAAAACTTTTTGAACATATTGTTATGGGAGATCTTGTTGCTTTGCAGGAAATGCTGCGAAACAACCCTGATATGATAAAAATTAAATATCACGGTGAGCCGATTTTAGTTGCTGTTTGTGATGCGGTATGTCGTTTCGGGCTTACGCAATATGATGATATTATAGAACTTTTTATCCGTGCCGGTGCGGATGTTAATTCAATTTCCTCGAATGGGAAAAATGCCTTACATTGGGCGATGATGTTCGGTAACGAGGAATTGGAAAAGAAGTTTATCGCTCTCGGAACAAATATAAATGCCAAAGATAACAATGGAAATACCCCGCTGCATTGGGCCATGTCGAATTGCCTTTATTGGCCTGCGGCACTGCTTGAAGCAGGAGCAGACGTCAACGCCGTGAATAATGATGGTGAAACG
>JAFTJQ010000033.1 GCA_017456285.1 Lentisphaeria bacterium | reverse complement strand
TGCGGAGTTTGAGGGTGCAGAACCCTCAAAAAAAGGCGGTGGCTGCTAAATAAAGGCAGCAAGCCTGCTGCCGTCCACCGCCCGTCTGCGATTAGCAGACAGTTGAATTCTCGACTCAAAAAATTTTACCCAATCAGCCTAATCATCAGCGTGGAGCTGATGCCATACCGATTTAATCACCAATATACACGATTGTTTTTTCCGGATTCTTCGCTACGCTATGAATGACGAGTTTGGAATTGCTCTGCCACCGAAGCAAAACTGAGTCGCCGTCATGCAGAGGAGCGAAAGCGACGAAGCATCCAGTAAAACAAATCAAATAACTTTTATTTTCCTTTACCTTATGTAAAAACGCGTTAGCGTGAAAAATGTGTGAGCTTCTTTTGAAACATTCAGCACAAGTACCGAGTGTAGCATATTGGGTGTGATTATTTAATGAATATCGCAACAATCAAGGTCAAAATTGAGGCGAAAAATAGATAATAACTAAAGTATTCGATTTTACCTTTTGCCAGAACTTTCAAGAGAATTTTCAAGGCAAAATATCCGACACCCCCCGATACCAAAAAACCGATTGATAATCCTATAATGCTATTTGAGGAGAAGTTTTCGCTTGATGTTTTTTGTGTTAAACTCAAAATTTCCAGAATACTTGCACCACCGATTGCCGCCGCTCCGAGCAAAAAAGAGAATTTCGCACTTTCACCATTTGACAAGCCGCTTTTTAATCCTCCGAAAATCGTTGAACCAGAACGGCTTACTCCCGGAAGAATTGCTACTGATTGCATAAATCCGACAAACAGAACTTTAGCAAAAGGCAATTCGGAAATTTTTAATTCATTACTGCTTTGGGACTGTTTTTTTAGACTGAAAAGCAGAAATGCAGTTAAAAGAAAACACCCTGAGATCAGATAGAGATTATTGAAAATTTTACTTTCCGGGTCAAGTAATTTTATTGCAACCCCGACGATTCCAACCGGTATTGTCGCAACTATTAATCGAATAATTACTTGCCATTGCCACTTAAATATAATTGCGATAATGTCACGGAAGTAATAGACAATTATTGCCGCTAATGTTCCCAAGTGAAGAATAATGGCAAGCAAAAAATTCGCTTCAGGGTCAATTCCTAAAATTTGCCCTAAAACTGCTAAATGTCCGGAAGAACTGATCGGCAGAAATTCGGCAATCCCTTGAAAAATCGCAAGAAAAATAATTTTAAGAAGTTCAACAATATCCATAAAACACCACAATATTTTTTAGTCATCAAGCAGCGGTTCATCGACGAAATCAGTTGCTTTTTCAATAATTATTTGCGGATTTTCGATGCCGTTTTTGACGGTTTCTTTGGCGTTTTCAATTGAATCTTCGGCTTTTTGCTGTAATTCCTGTGCTTTTTCCTGTGCCGGACGTACATAGCGGTAATTCCACTCGTCGATTTGATCAGCCAATGCATTACGCAATTTATCGACAAAGCCATAAGAATTTATATCATCTTCATATTTTTGATATACCGGAATCAATACAAAAATCACGCAGAGGACAATTGCGATAATTGTTATAACTCCGCACCCCAAGCAACCTGCACAACAGGAACTTTTGCCTTTTCCGTCATTATCTTTATTTTTCTGATTATCTTTTTCTTTAGCCATAATTTATTCCTCGGTTGAAATAATTATTTCCTCGATGGTAAGACGCCATTTTAATTTCGGAGCTTTGGTAAAATACTGACCGCTGAAAAAATAGTTGAAATTACCGAAGTCATCACGATTAAAAAGATAGCAGCACTCTTTTTTGTCCATTCCGACGAAAACTTTAGCCGTCGGGTCAAGTTCATTGTATTCACGGGCAATGAGGATAGTTCTGCCGGGGAAGGGGATACTCAAAAGAGAATTCGATGCTTCCAAAGCGATGACTTCCTTTTCGGTGGCATATTCATAATAGCGGAAAATCTTCGAATTTACAATTGCTTGTAAATCGAGGTTGTTATTGTAAATAGAGAGTTCATCAATTTCAATTAACGGCACTTTTCTCGTTAATTCAAAGCTGCTGTTTTCATTTAATGAATCATCATCTTCTTCATCGTCATTATCAATAATCTCATGTCCGCACATGGAGGCTAAATTACACAAGTCACGAAGTTTGTACTCAAAAATTTGAGATAGAGTTTCCAATTCTTCCTGGGTGATATCAGTTTCGAAATTTTCTTCAAATTCGGTTAAGCGTTTTCTCGGAATCTGACTTAAGCATGACAAATCAGCAATTGAGTATTTTTTGCCCTTGCGGAGTTTTTTTACTAACTTATTGAAAGGTGAATGCAATGATGCCCCATTTCGGATTTTGTAGATAATTGATTGAAGTTCAAAAAGTTCATCATCGCTCAATTTCAATACTTTACCGATAATGCTTACTTGCTCAAGTTCAAATAAAATATTGCAGTTAATCATTTGACAGATTGCAGATGGAGTAAGGTTGAAAATTCGAGCTAAATCCGCTTGTGCAACATGATTGCGTTTAATATAAAATCTGACCAGAGAGGCAAATTTTTCCTTCAATGTATATATATTTTCAACTTTAGAATTTTTCATAATCAGTTTCCTTATGTTAATAGTTATTATTTATTTTTTTTGTAAAATCAATTATCTCTCGGTAACTTAATTTTCCCCCGAAAATATCCAGTGCAGAACCGATAGTAAAGTCGATTTTGTTATTTCCGTTAGTGCTGATAAACTTAATATCATCAGTATTGCTGATGCCGCCGGCGTAAACTGCAGTTATCGGAGATGCACTGCTGATGAGTTTAATAAGTTCGCAATCAATTCCGCACTTTTTCCCCTCAACATCCACTGCGTGAATCAAAAATTCATCAGCATAATTTGCTAATTCGCTCAAATTTTCTTCAGTTAAACGAAAATCGGTAAATTTCTGCCAGCGATCAGTAACAATATAATAATTATTATCATCTCGTTTGCGACAACTTAAGTCAAGTACGATTTTTTCTTTACCGTAATTTTTCAGTAACTTATTTAAATTATCATACTCAATTTTTCCGCCGGAAAAAACGTATGAGGTAAAAATTAGATGACTTGCTCCGCTATTGAGAAAAATTTCTCCGTTTTCAGCATTTAATCCTCCGCCTACTTGCAAATAAGTCGGTGCTTGCTTAAGTGCCTCTATGGCAGCTTTTTCGTTATTCGGGCCGAGCATAATCACATGCCCGCCTCGCAAGTTATCCTGTCGATACAATTCGGCGTAGTAGGATGACGGCTTGTCGGAAATAAAATTAGTATCCGGATTTTCATTATTATCTAATGTTGAACCGATAATCTGTTTTACCTGTCCGTTATGTAAGTCAATGCATGGTCTGAATTTCATATTTTTACTTATTTTTCACTTAATTTTTTTATAACTTTGGTAAAATATAATATCAATTATCGTAAAGTCAAGAAAAAAAAGTAAAAAATCTCAAAAAAATACATGATTTTTATTTGAAATTTAGAGAAAAAGCAGTAAGTTATAGCAAGTACCGGTGAACTTGTTATATGCAGCTTGTCGGTACTGATGAAATTGATATTGATATTAATTTGCTGAAGCTGAAAGACTTTCACATTTCGGTAAGTTATGTTTATTTAAGGTAATATATGAAAAAAATTATACTTTGGCTCGTAAAAATCGCTATCGCGGTAAGTGTTATGAGCTGGATTATTATAAAACACAAAGATAGTTTTGTAGAAAATCTCAAAAATTTTGAGTTAAAATATCTGTTTTTGGCGATTTTGCTGCTGCTTTTTCAAATGGCAGTTTGCGGAGTACGGTGGTACTCGCTTCTGAAAGTTCAGAAAATTGATATTTCTCTCAAAGAAGTTCTGCTGCTCAATTTCAAAAGTTTTTTCCTTTCTCTTGTTATCCCGGGCGGAATGATCGGTGGAGATGTGGCAAAAGTTGCCATGGTGAGTTCACGCATGCCCAAAGGGGCGAGATTAGAACCTAATTTCAGTATTTTAGTGGATCGTATTATCGGCATGATCGGGCTGTTTTTAATTGCGATTATAGTAGTAATTTGTTCATTTAATTTGTTGCTCAAAGTGGATTTAAGCGGTTTGAAAATTCCATCTTCATTGAATTTAGCAGGAATTATTATTTTCCTGCTTTGTTGTTTCGGTGGAATCGGGGTCTCAATGGTAATATTTTTTCACAAATTTTTTGAGCGATTCAAATTGATTAAAAAGATATTAAATAAACTCGATAAACTCAGTCACGGCATGGTAAATCGTTGTCAAAATGCTTTGGATATCTATTCAGCAAATTGGAAAATGTTGTTGCTTTGGACGATTCTGACCATGATTTTTGTGCATTTAATGGTCTTTTTTATTGCTTGGGTATTGGCAATCGGGTTGAAAATAGAGATTGTTTCATTTATCGGGCTGCTATCGGCAATTATTCTCGGCAGTATTGCAGGGTTATTACCTTTAACTCCATCAGGGTTGGGAATGCGTGATTATGTGACACTGGTGGTGCTTGAGGCTGCATCTTTCAATAATGCGGCGTCAATTCCGGTTATGCTGTCAATTGTGATAATTGCCAGCAATTTAATCGGCGGAATTGCTTTCTTTTTCCCCGAAAATAATTCAAATAAACAGGAAAATAATTTAAATAATCTCACAGAGAGCGAGGCAAAATAAAATGGATGAATTGATTTTTGAAAATGAAAATATTTTGCCTGAAAGCTCTGCAGATAATAATTTCCAGTTGGAGATAAATTTCAGTGAGAATTCAGAATTAAATCGATTCCAGAATACTCTGGACAATGGTGATTTCGTTATGCTTATTGAGCATAATTCAGTTGAATTAGATAATGATTTTGAAATTGCCAAAGAGCGATTGGCACAGTTGGAAGAGGTGGTTTTGAATATCAAATCCGTAAATGCGGCTTTGGCGATTACTGACTCATACGCAAGTGCTAATTGTTATAAAAGCATAGATTATGCAATGGGGTTAAGTCCTGATAATCGCGATCGACATGTAATTTACTTGAGCGGCAGAAATTCATCGCTTGATGATATGAAGTCAAATTTGAGTTTGGCTCAGAGTGGAAAATTCAAAAATATCGTTGCTGTTACCGGAGATTCGGTTTTTGGTGAAGGAGTTAGGGCAACGCAGAAAAGAACTTTTTTGGAGAGTGTCCATACATTGCAATTAATTCGCCGCAATTATGCAAATTTATTTTTTGACGGATGCGTCATGAATCCATTTCAATACACGCCTTATACGCTATTTCCGCAATATTCAAAGTTGGTAAAAAAACTCAATGCCGGTGCCAAATTTATTGTAACTCAAGCAGGTTATGACATGCTTAAATTGCAGGCTTTGCGTTGGTATTTAGGTGAGCGAGGACTCTTTTTCCCGACGATTGCGAGATTGATTTTCTTAAGTCCGGAGATTGTTGAAGCAATTTTGGATAAGCGAATTCCCGGAATTAAAATTTCTAATGATTTCAAGAAAATTTTAGACAAAGAACTGCAATTTTCACGCAATCAATTTGAGTCAGCCCAGTGGCGTAGATTGGAACTTCAGGCGGCAGGCTGCCGACTTCTCGGTTACAGCGGAGTTCAGATTATGGGAATTGATACTCCGACCAAGATAAAAAGTGCCGCAGATAGAATTGCCGGGGCATTGAGAGAATTCAGCAACTTTGAACAATGGCTTGAGGAGTATAATGCTTATTTGGCAAAAGTTGATATGGCACCGATCAGTGGTAGTTTTTACATGTACGATCGGGTTTTGCGTCGCTCATACCCTGAAACTCCGCCGAGAATCAGTGAGTTTAAGGTCGCAACTTTGACTAATAAAGAGAAAATTCTTTACAATTTAAGAAAATTTATGTTTCACGCCGCTAATAAACAAAATTCACAGAATCGACGTTTTTGGAAAATTTTGCTGGCAAATTGCAGAACATGCAGAAATTGCCGGCTTCCGCATACATTCTATGTTTGTCCTGAACATTGCCCGAAAAAATCGGCAAATGGTCCATGCGGTGGAGTAAAGGCAAACGGAGATTGCGAACTTGGAAATTTCGAGTGCATTCACTCATATATGACCAGATTGGCGATGTGGAAAAAAGAAGTTAATACTCTGGAAGATGATTATTTGCCTATCGAAGGCATTGATATTCAAGGAGATGAAAAATAATGAAAATGAAACAATTGATTTTGGGCTACATGGAAAATAATTGTTACATAAAAGCTTCTGCAGATGGCAAAATTGTGTATATAATTGACCCTGCAATCGAGGCTGAAAAAATTATTGAGTGCGTAGAACACCACTTTGAATTTGAAAAGGCGGTGATTCTGCTTACGCACGCCCATGCAGATCATATAGGCGCTGTTAAAGAAATTTCCGAACATTTCTTAATAGATGAAATTATGTTGAAATCAGAGGATATTGAACTCTATGAGAGTCAGGCAAATTGTATTCCGCCGTGGTTTCCATTGCAGAAGAATTTGCCCAAAACCGTAGAAGTGCATGATACTGATGATTTTCAAGTCATAATGACGCCGGGACATACTCGGGGAGGGGTGTGTTATTATTTTCAACAGGATAATGAACTTTTCAGCGGAGACACTCTTTTTTACCGCTCGGTAGGGAGAACCGATTTGCCGGGAGGAGATTGGAATACGCTGCATAAGTCCATTAGAGAAAAACTTTTTACCTTGCCGCAGGAGACGATAGTTTATCCGGGGCATGGAGAGAGTTCAACAATTGGTGAAGAGATTAAGTATAACCCTTATGTATAAAAAGAAAGCAGGCTTAATATGATTATTAACGTATTATTTGTAGTAATGGGAATTATTGTTGTTTTATTGGCAAGTTTTTTCCTGTTTCCGTATCAATTTTTGAAGTGTTTAACCTCGATTCTCCGCTATACGATATATCGGGCAGATTTGATTACGGAGACAGAGATTCCTAAAACCGGACCGGTATTGCTGGCGTCAAATCATGTGTCGCCGTTTGATGCTTTGATTATTATGGCATTGACAAAGCGTAAAATTCACTTTTTGATGCACCGCCGTTTTTACGATGCCAAGTACTTTAATTGGATGTTTCGCAAGTGCGGAGTAATTCCGGTTCCGCCCTCATTCCACAGCAAAAAAATGCAGGAATTTCTTAAAACAGTTCAAGATGTGCTTCGCAATGGCGAAATTGTTTGTGCCTTCCCCGAGGGCGGAGTTTCAGAAAACGGTTTGATTTCAAACTTCAAAAACGGAATTTTTCAAATGGTTCCTGATGATATTGATGTGCCGGTGATTCCTGTTCGTATGGGTATGCTCAAAGGCAGTTTATTCACCATTTACAACGGCAGAATCAAATACATGGGCAAACGTTCACTTCCGATGCCGATTTGTGTGGTTGTAGGTAAACCTTTGCCGCGCAATATAAGTTCATTTGATTTGCGTCAAACTGTTTCAGAGATGGGCGCAGAAATTGAACAGCGTCCTGCTAAAGGCGAAAAAGTTCTGCATTATACTTTCCTTGCCAGAGCTAAAAAACATTTTTTCCAAAAAAGCTACTATGATTACGGTGCTAAAGACGGCACAACAAACTTCTCTTTGTTGCTCCGCTCCTTGATTATCTCCAAGCTGATTCGTAGATTGCCTGCTTATAACGACAGCGATTTAATCGGAGTGCTTTTGCCGAACTGCGTAAATCATGCAGCGGTGCTTTTCGGTATTCTTTTTGCAGATAAAACGCCTGCGATTCTCAATTTCTCAAGCGGAGAAGAGACCATTAATAAGGTGGTGAATTTTTCAAATATCAAAACCATTCTGACCAGTAAGAAGTTTATTAATAAAATCAATTTGCCTGTAAATGACAAAATGATCTTCCTTGAGGATGTCGTTCCGCAAGTTACTAAAGGCATGAAAATAAGCACTTTGTTGGATGTGCTTTTGCTTCCGAGCTACTTCATTATGAAAAAATATGCTCCGAAAAATATGTACAAATTGGATAATAATTTGGTTATTCTTTACTCAAGCGGTTCGACAGGTATGCCAAAGGGTGTTATGCTTACCCACCGCAACTTGCAGTCAAATATTTACTCATTCGGCAGAACAATTAATTGGACTATGAAAGATGTTTTAGTCGGTAATCTGCCGTTATTCCATGCTTACGGATTCTGTGTATGCTTTGCTTTCTCGGCGGTTCACGGGGTTAAAGTGGTTTATCTTTTAAGCCCGTTGGATAATCAGGCACTTTGTGATTGCGTGGATAAGCACAAGTGTACGATTTTGACTGCAACTCCGACCTTTTTGCAAAACTATATGCGACGTTACAAAAAAGGTCAGTTTGACTCCTTGCGTTTGGTAATTACCGGTGCAGAAAAACTTCGCCATGATATTTCAAGTAAGTTCCATGAAATGACCGGTTTGGAAATTACCGAGGGATTCGGTTGTACCGAGTTGTCGCCGATTGTATCAATCAATCTCTCTCAATCATTCTTCAGATTGGGCAAAGAATATGGCAGAAAAGGCAGTATCGGTGCGGCACTTCCCGGTATCCATGTCAAAATTGTTGACCCCGAAACTTTTGAGGCATTACCGCCTGATACTCCGGGACTTATGCTGGTTAAAGGCGGTTCAGTGATGAAAGGTTACTTGAATGACCCCGAAAATACCGCTAAAGTATTGCGGGATGGCTACTATGTGACAGGTGATATTGCTACCATGAACCATGAGGGATATATCACCATTACCGGACGACTTTCACGATTCAGCAAAATTGCGGGTGAAATGGTTCCGCACGAACTTGTGGAGATGTCTATTAATGAGGTACTTCAATCTGACGCCAGAGTGATTGCAGTTACCGGAAAAGCCGACCCGAAACGCGGAGAAAAATTGGTGGTATTCTATGCAAGTGATAATCTTGACCCCGCCAAAATGGTGGAAGCTCTGCGTGAAAAAAATCTGCCGAATCTCTGGATTCCGAAAGCGGATGATTTTATTAAACTTGAAGCTATTCCGCTGCTTGGTTCGGGTAAGGTTGATTTGCAGAAAATTAATCAAATGGCAAAAGAACTTTAATAATAGTTAACAAGGATTATTGATGAAAATAGCACACTTTTCAGATCCCCATGCGGGTATGAAATGTCCTGATTGGACGGCATGGTTTGACAAACGGTGGGTTGGCTTATTTAATTATCGCTTTCGCCGTTGCTTCCAGCATGACTTGGAGGAGTTGAAAAATGCAGTGGATTACATTATTGATAATAAATTTGATTTAGTTGTTTGTACGGGAGATTTAACTACAACCGGGCAGAAGCATGAGTTTGAATTGGTAAAAACTTATCTGCAAAAACTTCGGGACTCAAATATTCCGATAATTTATACTCCGGGCAATCACGATTGCTATGTTAAACGCAAGTCATGCGTAGCGGCAGTCAATGAAATGGTTGAGTATTTGAGCAAGGGCGACTATAAATTCAGTGATATGCCTTTTGTTCGACAGTACGGAGAGTTGGATTTTTTGGTGCTTAATTGCAGTTATCCATCTAATTTATTATGCTCATGGGGATTTTTGAAGAAAAAAGATAGTGAATTTATTGAGAAATTCTGTCAGGAGCCGAAAAAGCGTCCGATTGTGCTGGTCAATCATTATCCGATTATTGAAGATCACCCGATTTTGCGTTTGCGTCATAGTTTGCTCGGTCAGAAAAAAGTAAAAAAACTTTTGGAAGATGGTGTAATTGATTTGTCGTTGTGCGGTCATGTCCATAAACAATACTCCAAATGCAATAATGAGGGCAGGGGAGAATATTGTTCAGGATCGGTAACTAAAAACGGAATTATGACTGAAATTAATTATGATGAAGAAACTAAAAAATTTGATTTTAAAATAATAGACTTAAAAAATGAGGGGAAGTTATTATGTCAGCATTAGGTGATTTTTGGGTCTCTTTTGCATTGCTTGCCAATGTCGGTGTGACATTAGCTTGTGTTATTTACGGAGTTGTCAATTGGAATAAGGGGGATAAATAATGGATATTCTGACATTGATTATCATTCTTGCTTTTTTCCTTGGTGCAATTGGCTATTTCGGTTATTTAGGCTACAAACAGACTACTAATCAGAGTGATTATTTAGTCGCAGGTCGTTCAACTCATCCTTTTGTTATGGCAATGAGTTACGGAGCGGCATTTATCAGTACCTCTGCAATTGTCGGTTTCGGCGGAGTTGCAGGGTTATTCGGTTTAGGATTAATGTATCTGCCATTGATGAATATCGGAATCGGGGTGCTGGCGGCATTTCTGATTTTCGGAATCAGAACGAGAAGAATGGGGCAGAATTTGAATGCGAGAACTTTCCCTGAATTATTGGGTAACCGCTTCAAATCTAACAACTTAAAAATGGTTTGTGCAGCGATTATTTTCCTCTTTATGCCGCTTTATTCAAGTGTGGTTCTAATCGGCGGTGCGAGATTTCTTCAGGAAGTAATGAGTGTCGAGTACGAAATTGCCTTGCTGATTTTTGCAGGGGTGGTGGCAGTTTATGTTATTTTCGGCGGACTCAAGGGAGTGATGATGATAGATGCTTTCATGGGAAGTATTATGCTTGCAGGTATGATTTTCTTATTGACAATGACTTATGTGAAATTGGGAGGAGTAATTGAAGCACATCAGCAATTAACTGATATGGCAAATTTAGTTCCTGCATCATTGCAAGCAAAAGGTCACATCGGCTGGAGCTGCATGCCGACTTTTAATAGTGAATGGTGGTGGACGCTGGTTTCAAGTTTGATGCTGGGAGTCGGTATCGGAGCATTGGCGCAACCGCAATTGGCGGTGCGATTTATGACGGTAAAAAGTACCCGTGAACTTAATCGCGGAATTTTAGTTGGATCAATATTCATTCTTTTTACTGCAGGGACAGCCTATGTGGTAGGTGCTTTATCAAATGTATATTTTCTTAAAACTTCAGGTAAAATTGCTATTGATGCCGCTCAAGGCAATAGCGACTTGATTATTCCATTATTTATCAATCAGGCAATGCCGAAATTCTTTGTCTATATTTTTGCACTTACCTTGCTCTCTGCGGCAATGTCCACATTGAGTTCATTATTCCATGTAACTGGCAGTGCATTGGGACATGATTTTTTCCGTAATCTTTACAAAAGACGCTCTGATAATATGATAATCAGTAAAATAGGTATCTGTCTCGGGATTGTAGCAAGTGTAATTTTGGCATTTATTCTGCCGATTGGAATTGTGGCAAGAGGCACATCGATTTTCTTCGGAGTTTGTGCGGCGGCATTCATGCCGAGTTATTTTGCGGCAATCTATTGGAAAGGGGCGACAAAAGCAGGAATATGGGCAAGTATTTTAGTGGGGGTAATTGTAAGTTTGTTCGGCTTGATTTTTCTCCATGAGAAAGAGTCTGCGGCACTTGGAATTTGCAGAGCAATTTCAGGGAAAGATGTTTTGATAGAAACATTTCCCTGGCCCTATGTGGATACAATGGTGTATGCTTTGCCGATTTCAATAATAGTTTTGGTGCTGGTAAGTTTGTGTACTCCCAAATTGAATACACCGCACGTTAATCGATGCTTCAAAAAGTAATTTTTTTAAGTGGTTATCGAGTTTTTTGTGCGGAAAAAATAATAAAATTATTGACTTTTTAGGATTTTAAACTAAATTATAGTATTAGAAATATTTAATAAGTTTTTGTTTTGGAGATAAAAAATGGGTGGTTTTTTTGGAGTTGTGTCGAAAGACGATTGTGTAGCTGATTTGTTTTACGGTACAGATTATCATTCGCACTTGGGAACAAAGCGTGGCGGAATGGCTTTTTGTGACCACAAAGGCCGAATTGTGAAAAGAATTCATGACATAAGTAATTCGCCGTTTCGCTCTAAATTTGATGATGATTTGGAGGTTTTACACGGCAATGCAGGTATCGGAATTATCAGTGATTACGAGGACCAACCACTTACAATTTATTCACATCTTGGCAATTATGCGATTGTAACTGTCGGAAAAATTAACAATTTAAATGAGTTGGTCAAGTTAAATTTGTCAAATAATCTTGCTCACTTTTCAGAAATGAGCGGAGGGAAAATCAATCCTACAGAAGTTGTGGCATCACTGATTAATGTCAAAGACTCTATCGAAAAAGGAATTGAATACGCCCATAAACTTATTGACGGCTCAATGTCAATTCTGATTTTGAAAGATAATTTTATCTATGCCGCCAGAGATAAATACGGCAGAACTCCGGTTATTATCGGAGAAAAAACCGGTGCTTATGCGGTAACTATGGAGTCAAGCGCTTTCCCGAATTTAGGATATGAACTTAAGTATGAACTCGGTCCCGGTGAAATTGTGCAGATGAAAGCAACTGAATTAATTCAGAAAAAAGCCCCGGGTGATAAAATGAAAATTTGTGCTTTCCTTTGGGTTTATTACGGATATCCGTCATCATGCTACGAGGGGGTGAATGCGGAGAGTACCAGAAATCGTAATGGTGCTTTAATGGCGGCAGATGATGATATTGAAATTGATAGTGTGTGCGGTATTCCTGATTCAGGTATTGCCCATGCAATCGGTTACTCTAATGCCAAAAAGAAGCCTTATGAGCGTTCATTTGTGAAATACACTCCGACTTGGGCAAGAAGTTTCATGCCGCAAAATCAGAAAATTCGTGATTTAATGGCAAAAATGAAACTTATTCCGGTCAAGGAGAAAATTGAAAATAAGCGATTGCTTTTCTGTGATGATTCAATTGTTCGCGGTACTCAATTAAAGGATACGGCAAACCGCCTTTATGATTTAGGTGCGAAAGAAGTTCACATGCGTTCCGCTTGTCCTCCATTGGTTTATGGTTGTAAGTTTTTGAATTTCAGCACATCAAGAAGTGAACTTGATTTGGCGGCTCGCAGGGCGATTGAGAAATTAAGCGGTCAGGAGGCAACGGAAGAGACTTTGAGTAAATACACTACTTACGGCAGTCCCGAATACGATGCTATGGTCGAAGAGATTAGAATGCAGCTTAATTTGAGCAGTTTGAAGTTTCAAAAACTTGAGAAATTACTTGAAGCAATCGGAATTGACCCTGACAAAATTTGTACTTACTGCTGGACAGGGAAAGATGTTGAATAGAGTATTTTTCTTAATTGCTTTAATGATAATAATGCTGTCGGGGGCAGGGTGTTTAACCATCCCCGACGGCGAAGCCCCTGCTGATGAAATTATTAAAATTGAGTCAGATAAAAAGGTTTTTGCTGATAAAAAAGATTCTTATGAATATTTGGCAACTTCGCTTATGAGTTGCCTTTTTACGTTGAATTTGAATAATATTTTAGTTGATTGTGATTTTGATAGTTTGGAGATTTGTCGCAAAGTTGCACCGATGCTGAATTTACAGTTAGTTAATAA
Source organism: Lentisphaeria bacterium (assembly GCA_017456285.1). Classification (GTDB taxonomy): domain Bacteria; phylum Verrucomicrobiota; class Lentisphaeria; order Victivallales; family Victivallaceae; genus RGIG5270. Next base: position 448 of record JAFTJQ010000033.1, on the reverse strand, counting down.
GGAAAATTCAAACTACAGTTTAAGTGCCATTGAGAATGATAATGACGAATTTGAAGCCGTTTTGCTCGATAAAGCAAATAATAAAATTCTCTGGCGTGATTGTGTGAAAATAGATAAAAATTAATATATCAAGGAATTAAAAATGGAAAAATTAGATTTAACTCAAATGCCCGATGAAAATGGTTTCTTCGGCGAATTCGGCGGTCAATTCGTACCTGATCACCTGAAAAAAATTATGAACGACATCAATGATGCCTACGAAAAAATCATTAAAGATGAAAATTTTCAAAAAGAACTTGCCTCGCTCTACAAGCACTACGTCGGACGACCTTCGCCGATCTATCATGCTAAAAAACTCTCTGAAGCGGCAGGCGGAGCACAAATTTACCTCAAGCGTGAGGACTTGAATCACACCGGTTCGCACAAAATTAACCACTGTCTCGGCGAG
>JAFTJQ010000005.1 GCA_017456285.1 Lentisphaeria bacterium | reverse complement strand
CCCCGTATGATGAATTACCGCATGAATAAACTCGGAATAAAAGAAAAGAGCGATTACTGATTTCGGACTTGATTTTTCAAGTTTATTACTGAGTTGAATATTGACAGAACCTTTTGCGGTAAGGGATTCTTTAATTTTTCAAAAACTTTGCGAGATATTGCTAATGCTTATATTCAAGAAGCTTTACGAAACCAAGAAGACTATGCATATAAAACTGAGAAATAATTTCTATTTGAATATTATTCTGAGTTTTTCTGAACAAAAGTGAAGCGATTTTCAGGGAAAGCATTAGCCATATTCAAGCGTGCTAATTTTGAGCGGTGCGGATTACAGAAATATGAACATCCGACCAATGATTTCTGCTTGGCAGAGAATTTTTGAGAATACTTCTTTGAAATCAAACAAGCATCAAACTTGAAAAAGTTTTGCCGTTTTGAGGTCAAGAGAATTATTTCAATTTTCCTTGCCACCTCCACCATTTTTGCTTTGCAAAAATGGTGAATGAAGCCTGAAAAGGCTTCGCTTCATGCACCGAAGGTGCGCTTCATGGCACGCAGTGCCGCTTCATACGCCGTCAGGCGTGCTTCATAAAAACGCCTTTTCAGATGAAACAGCTTCATTTCATTTCGCTATGAAGCATTGTTCCGTTACACTTCACAATATGAAGCACTCCGCTTACGCTCCGTATGGCAAGCCAGTCTTGCTATCCGTAGATTTTTTTTGCTTGCAAAAAAGGGAGCGAAGCAACTGTGAAGGCCGCCACCTCCCCCGAAAAAATACATATTGCGGTGTTAATAATTTACCGATGTCCGCAAAAGGTTATTCAATTCAGAATTATCCGAATGCTGATATTTAATATCGCCAAGCAATTGCAAAGTTTGTTCTTTTTGTGCGATGTAGAACTCGTAAAGTGTTTCCGGAAGCGGTAAAACTGCTTTCTCGTTTGCCTGCTGTTTCTGCTTTTTTAATTCCGGAATCAACTGCAAAATTTCATCAACTAACAACTCCGGGATGAGCAATTTATTAAATTCAGTAGGAGGCATTGTTCGAAAATTGGCACTCCACATTGCACAAAACAAGCCACGCAGGGCATAAAATAATTTTTTTAGCGTAATTTCTTTGTTTTCATTGAGCGTAGCCCAGGAATTTTCTGCCAATGCCAAATAGTGATGCCCTGCACGGATAGGATTAAAATAAAGAGGCAGCAATCGTTTCATTTCAGCAAAAAATGCTTCTTCCGCATAGTAAATAATCGGACTGCCCAGCCACTCATTCAAAGAGGGATTGCACTTACTGAAAAGTTGCAAAGTTTTCCGCAGTTCCCATGCTGAAATATCCAAATCCCCCGGCAACATGGCGGCAAAAGTATCTGATTTCTTTGCAGAAATATCCCAGTACCACGCCTCAGGTTTGACATAAATCACTCGAATATCATAGTCACTATCAGGGGAAGCAAATCCCCACGCTCGACTGCCTGATTCAGCGGCAAAGAGGATTTTGCAATCTTCCTTGCGTTCCAGTTCTTTCAAGGTTTGTATAATTTTATTGTGCATGATTACGCTCCCACATGTCGGTAATTTCTAATAGCAAGTCTTTAATTTTTTCACGGTCGGCAGTTTCCGGCAACACGGATTTTTCTCGCAAAGAACTGAGTTCATCAAATAGGGCTTGTGATTTTGCCAGCAATTCTTCATAATTGAATTTCCCCTGTCGTATTGCCATTAATTCCGCAAGTTTTTCGCCGGAAAAACGCACCAGCGGTTCGCCATTACGCATAATATTCAATCCGGAATAAAGCAATCGGAATGTATGCATCATATTTTTTGCATCGTAATCAAGCAACCCTTTTTCCTGATCCACCCAACGTGCTTCATTGCGGTTTTGTCGCCATGTCCAATATTGTTTGTGCTGACTTTTGGCGTGTTCAAAAGCATTCTTATTAAATAGAAGCAACCCGGAAAACAACCGTTTTTCATCGGCAAGCGGAATACTTTCACACACCGGCATTCCATTGCGGAAAACGCCTTTTGCCCCACTGCCATAATGATACAAACGGAATAATTCAGCAGAATTTTCCACTGCAGTAACATGATATTCAGATAAATTGATATTGGCATTTTTTAAGTCTATCGCCCGTCCCGGCATTGCCGTATTTCCGCTTAATGGAATGAACTTGCAGAAATCTTCCGCCATCGGGGCTTCAATCGGCTGCGGATTATGAACCTGTTTGTTACTGCCTTTGGCTTTTTTTATTTGCGAAAATGCATATTCGCAGTAACTTTTGCTTGCCTGCTTGGAGATAAATAACTCCCGATGAGTCTGTAATTTTTTCCAATACGAAGTTGTTTGCAGTATACAATCATCCGGCGTGAAAAGCGAATCAAGAATATTTGGGTTGGCATTGCCTGCCATTTCAAGAAAGTTTTTCAAGGCGTAAAAACGATTGTCATTACGCTCATCCGATAATTGTCTAATCGGCTCTGAGACGGTAAGGTAATGATTTTTCCCCAGAATAAATACACCCATAGTGTCCAGGTCGCTTGTCGGAGTATTTGTGCCATAGGCGTGGCTCCCCCATATCGTGCGGAATATTATTCGGTAATTTTCATCGGCAAGCAATTTTTCAAAAGTTAAATCATTCATTTTCATATTCTCCGAATATAATATAATCGAAAATGATGATAAATTCAAATTATAACGCCATAAAAGTTATGATAAATATCTTTTATCCTTATTGCTAAATTTAATCACATCGGTTGGAGAGAATGATGTTTTTTTAAGAGATAACTACTACTTCACCATTGTTTTGAGCAGATTTATGGCTTGCCTCGCAGAGTTGCAAATTATGCAAAGCATCTTCCGCATTGAGGTAGTTCCCCGTCTTAACGGACTTCGCATGATTTTCAATTAATTGCTGATAGATATTGGCGATTTCCGTAATTTTAATGGTTTCAACTTCGCCGCAAACATCTTTCTCCATGCGGATTTTTACCGGCTCATCGGGATGTCCTGACAATTGGAACATACCGCCGTAGTTTCGCAAAACCGCTTGGTCGCCGTAGATTTCGTATCCTAAATTGCTGATCGTGCCGCCCAAACCGCCACGGCGTTCAGAGAAAGCAACCTTGACTGAACCGCTTAAACCTGAAGACATCTTGAATTTGATATAAGCACCGTCTTCAGCCTTAATTGACATAAGTTTCGGCAGATAAACTGCGGCAACTTCCGTAATAACATCATTGAAAATATACTCTGAAACATAGAAGCAATGACTTGCCACATCGCCGATCGGCCCGCCCATTTCTTTAATGTTGCTGCAACGCCAGCTTTTAGCTTCCGCTTCGGTGTAACCGCAGGCAAACTCCATGTGGAAGCAGCAATCATTAATTGCTCCCAAGGCGTTTTCAGCAACCATGGTTTTAGCCTTTTGAGTCCAGGCATTATAGACCATCATGTGATCCACAGTTAAAGACACGTTATTTTTCTTTGCACATTCAATCATTTTTTCTGCATCTTCGATTGAGGTTGCAAGCGGTTTCTCGACAATCACATGTTTTTTGGCATTCATCGCCTTGATAGCGAGTTCAGCGTGAGTTAGGTTATTGGTTGCGACAAATACTGCGTCAATGCTGTTGTCTGCTAAAAGTTCATCGACGGAAGCATACCACTTCAAGTTGAGTGCTTCTGCCGCTTCCCTGCGGGCGGCATTAAGGTCAAAAGCTCCGATTAATTCGGCATTTTCCAAGCCGTTGAAGCGATTTTTGTCACAAGCAAAGCCCTCTTTGGCAATACGATTTTCGGCAATACCGCCGAATCCGATTAAAGCATATTTAATTTTTGTCATTTTTCAGTTCCTTTTTTATTGTTCTTAAGTTAATATACATTAATTAAAACATTTTGCAAGCAAAAAATCTTTTTTCCCGGATAGATTTATCAGTTTAAAATAGTTGATTTTAGCGGAAAATATTCTTTTCAGAACTTGATTTTTGACATAAAAGTGATATAATACTATGTTAAGTTTTACTAAAAAATAAAGGAGAAATTAAAACATGAGGAAAACACCGGTGCAAGTGACTGCCGCCGAAGCAGTTAGTATTGTTAAACCGCATGATAATATTTATTTTAGTTGTTTTGCCTGCACCCCGGAAATTTTTATTGAGGAGTTGTGTGATTATGCGAAAAAGGCAAATTTGTATGATGTAAGTATTTATCAAACTTTGCTGCTTACTAAATGTCGTTATTCAAGCGAGGAGTACAAAGGAATTTTTAATACCAAAGCTTTCTTTGTCGGCGACCAAATCCGTAAAGATGTTAAAGCAGGTTTGGCAGAGTATCTGCCGGTGGCATTTAATGAAACTCCGGCTTTTTTCCGCAACAAAGAGGTGGAATTGGCAGTCGCTTTTATTGCGGTTTCTCCGCCTGACGAGCATGGATATGTATCTTTGGGTTTGTCGGTGGATATGACACTTGCGGCGGTTCAATCCGCCAAAAAGGTAGTGGCGGTAATCAATAAGCATGTGCCGCGAACATTCGGAGATGCTTTAATACCTTTTCACATGATTGATATGTATGTTGAGAATGACCGGGAAGTCAGTGAAGTTGTCTATCCTGAATCAAGCGAAATTGACCATATTATCGGCAAACATTGTGCGGAACTTATCAATGACGGCGACTGCTTGCAAATGGGAATAGGTTCTATTCCGAATGCGATTTTGTCCTGTTTGGAGAATCACAATCACTTGGGGATTCATTCTGAGATGTTTTCTGACGGAGTTATTCCGCTGGTGGAGAAGGGGATTATTGACGGTTCATGCAAGCAGATTGACCAGGGGAAATTGGTTGCAAGTTTTCTTATGGGGTCGCATAATTTGCACCGTTTCGTACATGATAATCCCTTGGTTTTGATGAAAGAAGCCACCTATACCAATGACCCATTTATCATCGCTCAAAATAACAATGTCGTAGCGATAAATTCGGCGATTGAAATTGATTTGACCGGGCAGGTTTGTGCGGATTCAATCGGAGAGATGATCTATTCGGGTGTCGGCGGACAGTTAGACTTTGTTTACGGAGCGAATCGGGCGAAAAACGGTCGTGCGGTTATTGCTATGAGTTCTCTTACCAACAAGGGAGCAAGCAAGATTGTGCCGACACTGGCAAAGGGTGCAGGTGTGGTTACGCCACGCAGTATGATTCACCATTTCGTAACCGAGTACGGCAGGGTTGACTTGTACGGCAAAAGTCTGCCGGAGCGGGCGAAATTATTAATTTCAGTAGCACATCCGTCGGTTCGTGACAGTTTGGAAGAGGCGGCGAAGTTGCGATTCGGCAGTAGTTTTAAGTTATAATTTTAAGGGAGTATTTTTGGGGATTTCCAATTTTGGATTGGGCAATGATGAAGCGTTTTTTGGTAATTTTTTTCATTTTTGCTTTGCTTTTTAGGGTGCATGGCGAAGAATTACTAAATCCCAAGTTCGTCTTTCTCTTTATCGGAGACGGCATGGGAGCGACTCATGCTGTCATGACTCAAGCTCATTTGCAGCAGCAGGACACCTTCGCTAAAGTTGATTTTCTGGAGTTTCCGGTGCAATTGCCGACTGCAACCAGAGCGGCAGATAAAAGCATTACCGATTCAGCGGCGGGAGCAAGTGCTATCGCCTGCGGAGTAAAAAGCAACAAGGGTGCTTTAGGTGTCGATTCCGAGGGAAAAAGCGTCGAATCAATTGCCGAGCATGCAAAAAAGAAAAAACGCAAAATCGGCATGATAAGCAGCACCAATTTGAATAATCCGACAATTGCGGCTTTTTGTAGTCACACCGACCAAAAACGTGCCAATTATTTGCTCGGAATGGATTTAATCAATGCCGGATTTGATTTTTTAGCAGGCGGGGTGTTTTTGAATTATATCTCAACTGATAAAAGGAATTTGTATGATTTTGCCGAGGAAAATGGTTACACAATTTTGCGTAACTTGCGTCAAATTAATGAGTTAAATATTACCGAGGGTGAGAAAATTTTAGCTACCGTTCCGCGGCGTATGGAGTATAATCGCCACCCGCGATACGGGAATGTCACTTTGGCGGAATTAGTCCAGTACGGAATTGATTTTTTGATGAATGAAGATGGATTTTTGATCGTCGTTGAGGGCGGCTTAATCGGTATTAATTCGCATGCAAATCAGACCAATGCGGTAATAGGGGAGATGATGGAATTCTGTAACGCAGTTAATGTGGCTTATGAGTTTGTGAAGCGTTATCCGCAAAATTCGTTGATTATCGTTACCGGCGATCAGGAGATAGGCGATTTGCAGACTATGGATAATCGTAATTTCTACTGGAAGTCATACGGAAGTACGGCGAAAAATGTTACAAGTTATATTTCAGGAGCCAATCAGGAGTATTTTATCCCGAAAGATCAGGAGAAAATCGACAATACCGACATCGGCAAAAAATTAAAAGAGATGATTCAATAATGAAAATCGCCGTAGTAAATTCAAATGCGAATAATTCATTGAATGCTGAAAATTATCGGCAATATTTTCCTTTTGCAGAATTTTTTATGGAATTTTTCAGTGATTTTCCGCATGAGGATTTGAGTTTTTATTCGCAATTAATAGATAAGTTGCCGATTGAAGCAGAGGCGATTATTTTAGTAACTGATAGTTTGAAAGAAGCAAAAGTTGAGGCAGATTTTTTCTCTGATTCAAACGAAATAAAGCGGTCAATGGCGATGCTTCACAAACGGGATTGGGATTTAAGCCGAAGCAGTTGGACGACTCAAAAATTTGCAAGCAAAGAGGCGGAAAAAATTTTTAATGCCAGAAATATCGTCTACAAAAAATACGGAGTGAATTTCCGATTCATCCATCGCAAAGGCGACAATATTGTCAGTTGGAAGCAAGATATTGTCAAATCTTTGGAGTTATGCACAAAAAGTCAGTTGCCTTTTGATATGGTGCATAGTAGTTTAATTACCTATCTATCGATGTTGTAATTTTTAGGAGTTTTTGAATATGGCACGTTCCTTAAAAACAAGTTCCGTCTCATTTCAGAGTGAAAAATTGCATTTTTCCCGACATTATGTTAAGGTAATACCGCATTTGATAAATTATATTTTTTTCGGGATGTTTGCCGTTGCCGGCTTGATTGCGGCAGTGCTTTTTTTCTCTCAAACCGAAGTTGTACCGAAAATTTTATGCGGTGCAGTGGGGGTAATTTTTTCGTTGATAGGCTGGATTGGGATGTTCAGTCACAAGTTTTTCCCGAAAGCCGAGATTGATTTAATAAACAAGAAATTTTACCCCAAGGGCAAAAAGAAATATTTGTCTTCTCTGAATCGAGGAGAGATGCTTGAAATTCCTTTGGAGGAGTTTAAGTTCCTGCGAATTTTGAAAAAAATTGCTTCGCATGATAAGGGCGGAACTTACGAGTGCTACGAACTTAATATCGTAATCAATGAGGATAATCGCTATAATATTCTCAATCACGGAAATTTAAAAAACCTCCATGCTGACGGTATGAGATTGGCAAAAATTCTCAATTTGCCGTTGCTGAATGAAAATAATGAGCAAGCGATTTTTGATGAAAATGAGTATTTTAAAGAGTGCCGCAGCGGAAATATTATTTTATTCTGTTTCGGATTATTTTTCTTTGTGTTCGGAAGTTTTTTTGCTTTTCACCTCGCCGTGAAACCGCTGGTTAAATATTTTGACTCCGCCTCGTGGGAGAGAGTTCCTGCAATCGTAACCCAATCGCAGGTTCTTACGAAATATGACGGCGACCATGGAAAACTCTATGCACTTAATATTTGCTATTCCTATAACTTTAATAACCAAACTTATCAAGCAAATAATTACGATTTTTTCCGACACGGCGATAATTATACCAATATCGGGGAGGAAGATTTTTATCGGATAAAAGCTGACTATCCGATCGGCAAAAAATTTGAAATATCGGTCAATCCGAATAATCCGCAAGAAGCGGTGATTGAGCGAATTATTGTCCAAAGTTCAGTTTGGGTAATAATTTTTTGTTTGATTTTTCCGCTTATCGGATTAGCGATAATAATTGGAGCATTAAAGGGGTTAATTAAAAGCAGACCAAAGGAAATGGAGAATGAGAAATTTTATTAAAAAACATCGAAAAATTTTGTATAAGTTGTTGGTTGCCGCAGTAATTTTTGCAGTGGCAGTGTGGGGATTTGTCGTGTATTGCAATTATCGAATAGATTGCTCTCGCCAATACTGCTATGCTGATCTTAACCAAGTGCCTGAGACCGAAACGGCATTGTTTTTAGGAGTTGCTAAAATCAATAAATTCGGAAATCCGAATTTGTATTTCGTCGGGAGAATCGAGGCGGCAGTTAAACTTTTTCAGGCAGGCAAAATCAAACACTTTTTGATTTCAGGAGATAATAGCCGACGTGATTATGATGAACCGACGGATATAAAAAATGTTCTTGTCGAGCGAGGAGTGCCGGTAGAAGCAATTACGCTTGATTATGCCGGATTCAGCACGCTTGACTCAATGGTCAGGGCGAAAAATGTTTTCGGCAAAAATGAGTTTATCATTATCACTCAAAAAGGTCATGCCGAAAGAGCGGTTTATATTGCCCGTAAGCATGGAATTAAAGCTACTGCCTTTTATGCGGCGGAGCCTGCCGCTTATCCGGCGTTAGTCGCCAAAAATCGCTTCAGAGAGAAATTGGCAAGAGTTAAAGCGTGGCTGGATGTGAATATTTTTCACACCAAACCGAAGTTCAAAAAGTAAAAAAATAATCGTGTTGATTATAAGGACATTCGTACTTTCGTCCTGTCAACGGCAAGGAAGAGGGGGAATACAAAGGGGGAGAGTAACTTGGAGTAATTTAGACAAGTGGCAATCTCCCCCGTTGTGTGGCAACTCGTGGCAAAAGATTTGAGGTGTCATTCCGCAAAAAAGCGGGAGGACAACTTGAAAATTTTGCCACATTGAAGCAATCACCAAACCGCCATATCGCACCCACTCAAATTACAATTGTCCAGCCTGATGGCTGGTTGCTGGGGCGTGGGGAGTGCAACCAACTCCCCACAAAAAAACAAACCTTCAACCCTCGCCCTAATGACCTTTCAACGGCAACTCTATGCCTCTTAATGCTTCTCCTCTTTGGGCGGAGCATTCCAAACTCTGCGAGCTTTGCCAACAAAGGGTTTGGATTTTAGTTTAATATGCTTCTCGTCGAACATCGCTTTTAGGTCATTAAAAAGTTCATAGGTAAGCATAAACTTAATTTGGGTATCAATGAATACATGTTCATCATTTTCTGTTGAGTAACAGACTACCAACTGGGTTTCACCGGGGTTATTCTCCGCAAAAGAGCGGATTTTCTGCCACTTATCGACCGAGCAGCTCAAACCGTCGCAATAAACGATGACTTCGGAAATTTCCTGCTTCATGAGCTCCTTGAGGTAATTTACCTCATCCACCATAATGCGGAAGCTGTCTCCCTCGGAATCTTCGCTATCCTCTCCATCTTTGCGGCTGATAGTACCGCTAAGCACGATCGGCACACCGGGACTTAAGACAATTTCCTTTTCTTTCATTGATTCAATCACCCGCTTGTAGAGCATGCACTCCAGAGAGGTGGTTAAATCCTCTATCAAAAGTATTCCGAATGGATTTCCGGTATTTTTACTTGTTTTCTGGGTATAAGAATTGACCATACCGCACAATCTTACAGGGGTATTATCAGGCAAAGTTTTTAGGTCATGCAGTTTCGGTTTGGCTAAAGCATTTACAATTGCACTGTAAGCCCCCAATGGATGCCCTGACACATAGAATCCCAAAAGTTCTTTTTCGCTTTTGAGAATATCATCCATATCAAACTCCGGAATATCGGGAATCGGCACATTAAATCCGGTATCTTCAGTGGAATCATCTCCGCCAAGCAGGTCAAATAATGAACTCTGCCCTTGCGCCAAATCTTTTGCCTTTGAGGAAGCAAATTGCATCATCGGCTCGGCAATAGTCAACAATTGCGAACGGCGTAAACCCAGTGAATCCAAAGCACCTGCTCGAATTAAATGCTCCAGCATTCGACTGTTTAATGCATCATAACAGCGTTCACAGAAGTCCTGATATGACTTAAACGGACCGTCTTTTTCACGAGCTTCAATGATTTTGCCTGAAGCCGCTTCGCCCACGCCCTTAATCGCCCCCAAACCGAATCGGATTGAGCCATTTGACGCACCGAACTTGATGAAACTTGAATTTACATCAGGCGGCAGAACCTCAATTCCCATATCGTGGCAGGCATTAATCAAGAAGGCAATTTTTTCCGCATCTGCAAGTTCGCTGGTCAGCACCGCCGCCATAAACTCAACCGGATAATTTGCTTTCAAATAAGCGGTCTGATAAGAGACAAAAGCATACGCCGCACTATGTGATTTATTAAATCCGTAACCGGCAAATTTCTCAATATTATCCCAAATAACATTTGCGACATCTTCGTCAATATTGCTGAAGTTTTTGCAGCCCTCAATAAACTTACTTTTTTGGTCAGCCAGCACATCGGCTTTTTTCTTCCCGATTGCACGGCGAAGAATATCCGCACCGCCGAGCGAGAATCCGGCAAGCACCTGCACGACCTGCATAATCTGCTCCTGATAGAGCATAATTCCGTAGGTTTCGCTCAAGTATTGCTCCATTTTCGGATTTTCATAGACAATTTTTTCTCTGCCCTTTTTACGGGCGATAAAGGTCGGAATAAACTGCATCGGGCCGGGGCGATAGATCGCCAGCAGTGCAATAATGTGTTCAATTGTATCCACGCCGAATGATTTACACAGCTCCTGCATGCCGCCGGATTCAAGCTGAAATACCGCCACGGTATCGCCTGCACGAAGCAGATCAAAAGTTTTCGGGTCATCCAGCGGAATTTTGGACATATCGAGTTTGACACCATGGTTTTTCTCAATCATATTCAGGGCGTTTTTGATAATCGTCAATGTGCGAAGCCCCAAAAAGTCCATTTTTAACAACCCCAATTCCTCACAGGGAACGGCAGTAAATTCGGTAATAATTTCGCCTTTTGCACCGCGGGCAAGCGGCACGACATTATCAAGCCGCTGGTCACCGATAATCACACCTGCGGCGTGAATACCCAATTGACGGTTAAGCCCCTCAATAACGACCGCATAATCAAATGCTTTTTTAATATCCGCATCAGTATCGTAGAGTGCTTTTAATTCCTTTGATTCATCCAAAGCCTTTTTCAAAGTCATTTTCGGCATTTCCGGGATCAGTTTAGAGACCTTGTTTCCCACCTCAAAGGGCATATCAAGCACCCGAATTACGTCTTTAATAACCGCCTTTGCCTTTAATGCCCCGTAGGTACAAATCTGGGCAACGCTGTCTTCGCCGTATTTTTTACGGACATAATCAATTACCTCCACTCGGCGATTTTCGCAGAAGTCGATATCGAAGTCGGGAGGGCTGACTCGTTCAGGATTCAAAAATCGCTCAAAAAGCAAGTTGTACCGCAATGGGTCAATATCGGTAATTTCAGTTAAAAATGCAACCAAAGACCCTGCACCTGAACCACGGCCGGGGCCGACGGGAATATCCTGACTTTTGGCATATCGGATAAAGTCGCTTACCACCAAAAAGTATGAGCAGTATTTAGTTCTGTCAATAATTCCGAGTTCATAATCCATTCTTTCAATCAATTTTTGCTGGTATTCGGTCAAATTCTCCGCTTCGGGGTCAAATCCGTAGCGTTTCGGAATATTTTTGATACAAATATCACGCAAAAACTCTTTACCCGGCACTGTTCCGTCAGGAAGCTGATATTGCGGATAGTGGTTTACGTCAGGGACGTACTTAAAATCAAATCCGCATCGCTCGGCAATGGCGACGGTATTACTCAATGATTCAGGAACTTCTCCAAATAACTGCTCCATTTCATCGGGGCTTTTGAAGTAAAATTCAGGGGCAGGAAATTTGAAGTGATTCGGCTCATTCAACTTTGCCTGCGTCTGGATACAGAGCATAATTTCATGGGCTTCGGCGTGTTCTTTTTTGAGGTAATGGACGTCATTAGTGGCAACCAGCGGCAGATCGAATTTTTTGGAGTATTCAATTAAAAGTTTATTTACTCTCCGCTCCTCCTCCATGCCGTGATCCATTATCTCAAGGAAGAAATTACCCTTGCCGAAAATATCCGAATATTCGTGAATTAATTTCTCTGCTCCCGCAAAATCTCCCTCCAATAATTTCCCCGGAATCTCACCGCCGATACAAGCAGAAAGCCCGATAATGCCCTTATTGTAAGTTGCCAATAACTCCTTATCGATTCTCGGCTTGTAGTACAATCCCGTACGGTATGCCTCGCTCAAAAGTTTGCACATACTCAAGTAACCGTCATAATTTTCCGCCAAAATAACCAAGTGATGAGCCTTTTTATTCAGGGGAGTCTGGTCAAATCTATTGGTAGCGGAAACATAAAATTCACAGCCGATAATCGGTTTTACACCTGCTTTTTTGAATGATTTATAAAAATCCTGTGCGCCGCCCATGAAGCCGTGGTCGGTCATCGCCACTGCGGGCATATTGTATTCTTTTGCCATCTCTGCCAAGTCAGGACATTTGCAGGCACCGTCAAGCAGACTGTAGTGCGTATGAACGTGTAAGTGAACAAATTCCGCCATTCTTTTTTCCCCTTAATAATTATTGAAACTCTTTGCGAAGTTCGCTGAAAGTATCGTTTTCAATTGCAGTTCTGATTCTTTGAGCCAATCTCAAAAAATAGTGGATATTGTGCAAAGTAAGTAATCTGATACCCAAAATCTCTCCGACATTAAAAAGGTGTCGGATGTACGCCCTTGAGAAGTTTCTGCAGCAGTAGCAATCGCAATTCTCGTCCACCGGAGAGAAATCTTTAGCATACCTGCCGGCTTTTATCGGCAATAATTCTCCATTGCCGACGAAAGCACTGCCGTGACGCCCCAAACGGCTCGGCATAACACAATCAAACATATCAACCCCTCTGGCAACCCCCTCGACAATCTGCTTCGGAGTTCCGACTCCCATCAAATAACGAGGTGCATTTTCGGGCAAGCATGGAGTTGTCCAATCCAAACACTCAAACATTTTCTCCTCTTCTTCGCCGACGGAGAGACCGCCGATGGCGTAGCCGTCAAAACCGATTTCCTGCAATGCTTTAGCAGATTTTTGTCTTAAATCCTTGTAGGTTGAGCCTTGAACGATTCCGAAGCGGATTTGCCCCTCATTAAGCGGCTGCTCTCTGGACATGCGTTCCCAGCGAGTAGTAATCTCCAGTGATTTTTCCGCCTGTTCGTAGGTCGCAGGATAGGGAGTACACTCGTCAAAAGCCATAACTATATCCGAATCGAGTGTTTTCTGTATTGCCATAGACTCCTTGGGGCCTAAAAAAATTCTGCTTCCGTCGATGTGAGAAGCGAAGCGGACTCCGTCTTTCTCTATTTTACGCAGCTTTGACAAACTAAAAACCTGAAAACCGCCCGAATCAGTTAAAATCGGTTTCTTCCAATTCATAAACTTATGCAGACCACCTGCCAAATTAATAATTTCCATACCCGGTTTGAGCATCAAGTGATAGGTATTACCCAAAATAATTTGTGCTTCCAGTTTCTCCAGCTCTTCAGGCGACATTGCTTTCACCGTCGCACGAGTACCTACGGGCATAAAAATCGGAGTTTGAATTACTCCGTGGCGAGTGTGCAATTCACCCCGTCTGGCGAAAGAACTGCTATCATGCTTTAATAACTTAAAAATTCCGCTCATAATTCCTTAAATATCTCTGATTAAACAATTTTTTTCTGACTTAAATATATCATCATACAAGCCGTCAATTAGCGAAGCGACTTTCTGACGCTCCGGCACAATCCAAATATCGCTATTATTATCACCGGTTTGCCGGATTCGCATAATCGCCTCAGCAACTGACATTTTGTCAGTCGGCATTGCAGGGACGAAAACATACTCCTCGACGTCATCGACATCGACTTTGGAGATTAATTTAGCATTCATCAGGGCATAAACTGCCTCTTGTATTCTGGCGTGAGGAAGAGCGGTTCGAATAGAAATCTCCTCAATTGAGAGTCCGATTTGTCCATTTTCAAAGGCAACTACAATTTCCCGCAAGCTGAGCATGAGATATTTCAAAAATAATTCACCTGAAATTTTGTCAAAATCCTTCTCGAATTGACCGGTTTTGTAGTATTGACAGACATAGGCAATCTGGTTGCCGAATAGAGTAATCAGCCACGCCCACTGCAACCAAATCAAAAATAACGGCAAAGCAGCGAAACTACCGTAAATTGAATTGAAACTTGACACCTTTAATTGGACAGCAATATAGAATGTCTGCACCGCCTGATAGAGAATCGCCGCAAAAAACCCGGCGAAAAGTCCGCTTTTGAAACGCACCTTTGTATGCGGTACAAAAATGTAAATAAAGGTAAAAATTACCCAAGTTACCACAATCGGCAAACACTCAAAACCAACTGAAACCAGCGAAATCGCATGAGTTCCGAATTGAGAATTTTCCAGAATTTTCTCTAACATGTTCTTGAAAAGAATTGATGAACTTGAGAGAATCACAAATAAAATCGGCGCAACCAACAGCAATGCCAAAAAATCACTGATTTTACGGAAAATATTACGCCCTTTGGGGACATTCCACGCCTGATTAAATGATTTTTCAATGAAAGTCGCCAAGCGGATGACCGTCCAAAAAAGAAAAATCACACCGATACCGGCAATCACGCCGCCGTCAGCCTGCTTCAAGGTGGTATCTGCGAAGCGGTACATCCAATCAACTAAACTCTGCTGTTCGGAGAAGCGTTCAACAATCATAACTTTGAGTTTTTCATCCAAGTTAAAACCTTTAGCAATACCGAAGCACAATGCCAGAATCGGAACAATGGCAAAAAGGGTATAGTAAGTTAATGAAGTTGCATGTTGAGCCTGATCGTTTTTCACAAAAGTTTTGGCACTGACCCACAGAATTTTGCACCATGTTTCCAGTTTATCTTTGATTCCCAACAAAAAATTTTTCATTTTTCTCTCCTGTTTTGAGTTTTATTTTTCCGCATGCTACTGGCGAATTGCCACCTGCATACGATAATTAGTACCGCACAACTCCTTTACCGCCAATTCCCCCAAAACCCTCGGCTCGAAATAAATGCACGAAAAAACATCGATATAAGCACTGTTATCCGCAGTAAAAAACTTCCCCCGCAATGAATTAAGTCCGTCACTGATATTCAGAAGCCAGACAATTTTGCCGTCATTATCAATTTTATCACAGATAACTTGCAAAGTCGGCTTAAAAATTTTGATATTGCGGATAATTGCTTCGGTAAATAAATCAATTTTGCTCTCATCAAATTCTGCATTATCAAAAATATTATATACGTCAACCGACACCAGCAACGCTCTGGCACAAGTTTCATTGAAACGTCGCTCCCAAGAGAGGGTATAGCGATGACTTGTATCCTCAAAAATCGGCACCAATCGCTCCATGCCGTTATTATTGACGATTCCGCGATTCATCAAACTTGAAACGATTACATGGTCGGCTTTTAATTGCTCTTTCAAGCTGTCAATGGCTTTTTGAAAACTGATTTTTTCGCCGCAGGTGAAAATATCGACCGCCGCATAATCGTGTTCCGGCCAGGCATGTACGGTAAAATGTGATTCAGCAATGATAACTACTCCGCTTACTCCCTGCGGCTCAAAACCGTGAAAATTGCTTGAAATTATTGTTGCACCGGACTCCGCTGCTGCCTGCAAAAAGATTTTTTCCATAACCTCGGCATCTGCCAAAGATTCAGAATTACAATCATAAAATTCAACTGTCAGTTGTCGTCCGAGTGCATAATCGTGTTTTCTCAGTTTTGCACTATCATCATACATTGTTTATCTAAATATCCCAAAAATTCATTCATTGCGGCTCTGACTTTCAATTCTTTGTACTGAGCGGTGCAACTCTCTTTTTCTTTAGCAAATTCCTCGCCTAACTTCGGCATTTCACGTTTAATAACATAAACAATCATCACGCCCTTATCAGACGGCAGAATTTGAGATATTTCATTAGTCGGCAAAGTTTTAGCACTGCTGAAAATATATGCTTTGGTCATATCCTCGCCGATATTTTTGACATCGATAAGTTCTTCTTTGCCGAATTGGGTCATGGTTTGAATTTTTTTCGCCATATCAGCCGAGTTAAGAGCCTTTAATTCGCCGTAAATTTTTTCTGCTTCACTTTTCGCTGCCTGCATAGCCAACTCATTAGCAAAATCAGCAGTTATGCGAGTGAGAACTTCCGCTAATTCTGCCCGACGTGGAGCAGAGTAATTTAATACATACGCAACATAGGCGGCATTATCAGCAATCACGGCATTGGTAATCGGAATCTCAGTTGAGCTGTTGAAAACCTCTTTTACCAAAGCGGGAGAATCAATTCCGCCAAGTTTAGTATCAGAACTTGAGAAAGTATCACAAGCAATAACTTTTACTGCACCTTCTTTGACCATCTGCTTAAAGTTATTCAAACTTTCTGACGGATTTTCCGTTGACTTCTCATAGACGTCACGAGCAAAAAATTGAGCTTGATTGCTTGCCAATTCACGAGCTTTGGCGGCACGGAATTTACTTTTCACCGCTTCCAGAGCCTCTTTGAAAGGAGTTACTTTGGAGCCGTCTTTGTCGGTAACGGTAAAAAGTGCCTTGTTGTTATTATAATACTGCTCGAGTGCTTCGGGGGTCATCATCGCATTAACTTTTTTAAGCAATTCCGCATTGTTAAAATCAAAAACGGCAACTAAAGCCTTTGCTTTGGCCTCGACCATATAATTATCACGATTTGCCTCGAAGAAGTTTTTAAGCTCTTCATTATTAACTTTTACGATATTTTTGAAGTTATCGGCCTTAAATTCTGCAACTTTGACAGTAATTTTCTCATTCAAAATGCGGTAAAAATTCTCAACTTCATTGTCAGTAACAATCACTGAATTTTGAATCTCAATTGCCAAGCGATTGAGCATAAATTGATTGCGAATACCCTTAATAAGATCGCTTTCGGTGATACCGTTATTGCTTAAATTCTGCAAAAAGGCACTGTAAAGAGCTCTGTCAAACTTGCCGTCTTTCTGAAATGACGGAATACTTTTGATGTAAGAAGCAACTTCCTTGTCACTGATAACAATTCCACGCTGTTCAGCCGCTTTGAGCTGGGCGTACATCAAAAATGCTTCCTGCACCCCGATCTCTCTCGGCATAAAGCCGTAAAGCGCCTGGTAAAAAACCTGGGTGGAAATCATCACATCACGCAAATCATCATAAGTAACATTTTCACCGAAAACAGTACCGACATTATTTCTGTTATTCATAAAACATCCTGAATACTGCCCCGGGGTCATAATACCCATAAAAGAGATAATAATTACCACGGTAAAAATACCGAAAATCCAACGGCTGTAACGCCCGAAAAAGTTGTTCATTCCACGAATAATCATAAAATTTCCTCAATTTTTTTTAATTTTTGATATAATACATATATTAAGATAGATGTTTTTTTGATTTTATCAAGGGAAAAAGCAAAAAAAAGTGCAATTTTCTTTGAGAAAACTGCCAAACCCCCGCAAAATTAAGAATTATCCTCCTTCGCCAAAGGCTATGGAGGACAGGAGAATTATAAATTATTGTAGGTGTTGCTCATTTGGAGCGACGAAGTGCGAGCCTGACGGCTCGTAGGCTGGATGCTTCGCATGATAGTCATCACGCTCTGCATGACGTCGAAAAAGTTTTGCTTCGGTGGCAGAGATAAACCCATTTTGACGGTCGGGTCGGAAAATTTTAGATACGCTTGCTCCCAGGTCTCCCAGGCATCTTAGGCTTCCCATAATCATCGCAGCGACCACCGTACCTATGACCTGTCAACGGACACTCGATGCTTCCAATTTTCGGCATCAGCTCCACGCTGATGATTAGGCGGATTGGGTAAAAGTTTTTGAGTCGAGAATTCAACTGTCTGCTATCGCAGACGGGCGGTGGACGGCAACAGGCTTGTCGCCTTTTTTTATCAGCCACCGCCTTTTTTTGAGGGTTCTGCACCCTCAAACTCCGCACAAGGTCAGCGACCTTGACCAAACAGATGCTTCGCATCTTTCACGCTCACGCACACGTCAGACTTGTCGGACAATTCAATTCCTCCGCACTCATGACCTGTAGACGGCAACGCCATGCAATTTTTAGAACTTATATTCTGACATCAAATTGATCATCTCTTTAACTGCCTGCTCCATGCCGACATAGATTGCTCTCCCGACGATAGAGTGTCCGATATTCAACTCATTCAGATACGGAATTGTCAAAATTCCTGCGATATTCTGATAATCAATACCATGTCCGGCATTGACTTTAAGTCCGATTTCATTGGCATAAATTGCTCCATTTTTCAGTCTTTCAAGTTCGGTTTGCTGTTCACTGCCCGAAGTATTAGAATACTTTCCGGTATGGAGTTCGATATAATCTGCTCCAGAATCTTTAGCAGCTTTAATTTGTTCAATTTCAGGATCGATAAATAAACTCACAATGATCCCTGCTTCATGGAGCATAGTGACGGCATTTTTTACTCTTTCAAAATTACCTTTCACATCCAGACCGCCCTCGGTGGTAAGTTCGGCTCTTTTTTCCGGCACGAGACAGCTGCTGTGGGGTTTAATTTCGCAAGCGATTTTAACCATTTCATCGGTAACAGCCATCTCCATATTCAAGCGTTTAACCGTTTTTGCCAACGTGCGAATATCCTTGTCATTGATATGGCGTCGATCCTCTCTCAAGTGAGCGGTAATTCCCCAAGCCCCTGCTTTTTCGCAAATTTTCGCCGCTTCAACCGGATTCGGTTCCTGTGCCAATCTGGCTTGTCTGACTGTTGCAACGTGATCTACATTTACTCCCAAATTCATAATAATTTCCTCCCTTATCGCTAATAATACAAAAATTGTCTGCTTCCGCAATCTCCCGGAAGTTCATAAATTAAAGTTGTTTTCCAATTATGCTGTCTATCTATTTTCCTGATTGCCGGCAAATCCTCTGCCAATTGAGCAGGGGTTTTGTAGAGGATGAATCTCCCATTTTTCTTCGGGAAATTTTTTGCTTCCTGATAGATAATATCCGCCTTTGCCACGGCACGGGCGGTAACGATGTCGAATTTAAACTTGTATTCACTGCGGAAATTCATCTCTTTTGACCTGCCGGTGATAACTCTGATATTTTTCAAATCAAGTTCATCGGCGGCAAACTGCACAAATCCGGTTTTTTTGGCAATTGAATCAATCGCATTTATTTTGAGATTCGGGAAAGCAATCGCCAGTACCAACGACGGAAATCCGGCACCGCACCCGATATCGGCAATACTTAATTTATCGGTACTTAATTCCGGAAAAAATTTAGCAATCACCAGCGAATCAATCACATGTTTTATCAAAAAATCATTATATTCCGTAATTCTGGTTAAGTTGACATTTTTATTATACTCAATTAAAATTTTGTATAATTTATCAATTTTTTCCGTAAAATTTTTCACATCCGCAACCTGACATTCAGTTGCAATTTTCAACAATTCATCCATTTACTTCATCAACTCCAACAAGCCATTGCCGATTATTAAAAATGAAAAAATCACCGTTACAGCGGAAATTGTGTAACGAATTTTGGAATTTTTCGCCGAAATTCGCAATAGATCCCGCAAATACGAGGGTTTGGCGGAAATCACAATCCCGAAAATTCCGATCAGCCAGGCAATTACACTCATCAAAGGTGCTATCACACTATGAAAATCAAAGCAGCTGTGAACCAAATAATAAGCACAAATTATCAAACTTCCGCTGAATGCCCTTGCCATTAAGTAGTCTAAATAAAAATAACTCAAGATTGCTAAAATTATCGCAATATACCATAAATACGGCACTAAAAAATTAAAAATTATCGCTTCAGTATGCGGCACACACCAGCTTAAACAGCCGAAAAAAATAATTACTCCGAAGTTGCGTTCACGGCAAAACTTCTCGGCTTTTTCAATTTTTTCCTCATTCAAGAAAAAATTGACACTGCCGATAATTAAACCGATTACTCCGATTGCAAAAGAGAGAAATATATAGAGTTTATAGTAATCCATTTTTGCTCCTATTCGGGACGTTTAACATGAATGTCGCTTATGTCTCCGCCCAAAATATCAATTATTTTTTTGACATTATCATGCTGAATGAATTTTTCTTTCACCCCGGGATTATCAAAAATACTCATTCTGCGAGCTTCCAGCGGTTTTTTAGATTCCTCCTCAATTTTTATTTGAGGCATGTCAATTACTTCCGGCATTTCGGCAATAAAATTATCTGCTTCCATTGCCATTTGTGCATTAATTTCATCGAAAGAAACTTCATTTTCGGGAGTTTTTTCCTCGGTAATTTGCGGTGCTTCACTATTTACTTCAGAATTATTTTCAATTCCCATATCAGCTAAAACATCATCGACTGAAACTTCCTGAACTACTTGATTTTCAACGACTTCCACTGATTTTTCATTTTTTTCAATTTCGGGAAGAATTTTTTCTGTAACTTCTTTAACTTCAATAACTTCAGGAGTTTTTTCTTCTTTTGTCTCGATTACGGAATCAATTTTTTTTTTATCTTCTGAAATCTGATTTGAAGCAGCCAAACTTTTTTCAGTTATTGAGGGAATCTGATTGATAAATTCCAGAGAGCCTGCCGACTTCATCTGATTCAAGCGGCTGATAAGATCACTTATTTTCAAAGAATTTGCCTCTCTCATCGCTTTAAGCAAAAGAGTTTCAAGATAAATTTGTTTATTCAAAGCATCTCTCAAAGCTCTGCTTGCGGGGGTCAGAATTTCCATTAAAATTTGAATATTTTCACTATTTGTAAATTTTGCCAATTCACTGTATTTAAGCATGACATCCGGAGATTCTTCAAGAATTTCCTCCGCTTTTTTGCCTAAAAGCATGGTTAATTGAATACCTCTTAGTGTACTGACAATATCCTCAAAAAGTGTCTCCAAATTTTTACCTTTTTGGACAAAGTTGTGAATTAAATTCACCATATCGGCAACATTATTTTTGAGAATACTCTCAATAATTTCATAGAGTTCAGTTTTTTCGGCAAGTCCGAACATGCTCATAACTTCAGCACCGCTGATAACATGCTCCTTGTCTCCGGTAGCAAAAAATGCAATCATCTGGTCAAGCAGTGACTGGGCATCACGCATTCCCCCCTCTGCCGCTCTGGCGAGGGCAAAAAGTGCAGTTTCGTCAATTTTAATTCCCTGATCTTCTGCAATAAATTTAAGTCTGCCGGCAATTAATGAGGTAGAAATCGGCATTAAATCAAATCTCTGACAACGGGAGATAATCGTACCTAAAACCTTATGAACTTCAGTGGTTGCAAAAATAAATTTAATATGCTTCGGCGGTTCTTCAACCGTCTTCAAAAGCGCATTCCACGCCTGATTTGAAAGCATGTGAATTTCGTCAATGATGTAAATTTTGTATTTACTGCTTATGGGAGTATGCTGAATTTCATCAGTTAAGTTACGCATATCCTCTACGCTGTTTCTACTGGCGGCGTCAATTTCAATAACATCCAAATTAGTCTCATCAGCGATACTTAAACAACTTGCACACTTGCAGCAAGGTTCGCCGTCTTGAGGATTTTCACAATTAAGTGCTTTCGCAAAAATTCTTGCCAAAGTGGTTTTACCGACCCCCCTCGGGCCTACCAACAAATAGGCATGAGCGGTACGATTTTGCTTAATCGCATTTTTCAGAGTTCTGGTAACAACCTCCTGACCGACCACATCACTAAATGTCATCGGGCGGTATTTTCTGGCAATTACTTGATATTCCTCACTCATTTTGCAGCACCTTTTTTGATAAAACTATAACTTAATATTTCCAAAAACATCTCCCAAAGAACCAAGTTCCTCAACTTGTCGGACTTTATGAACTTTCGGAGCTTTTTCAATAATTTCTTTCTGAATAGTAAAAATTTTCTTCAAACCGAATTCTGCGAGGTCAATCATCTCATTAAGCTGCTGACGTGAAAATGCTTTACCCTCGGCAGTTCCCTGAACTTCAACCAATTTACCTGATTCAGTCATAACCACATTCATATCGACTTCAGCATTTGAATCCTCATCGTAATTCAAGTCCAAAACTAATTCACCTCTGACAATTCCGACACTGATTGCAGCAACATTTTCTTTTAATATGTTCGGACGCTTAAGAACATTTCTCAAACCTAACTGCAAAGCAATTGAAGCCCCGGTAATACTTGCACAACGTGTTCCGCCGTCGGCATCAATTACATCACAATCAATAAAAAGAGTATTTTCACCGAGTCTATCCAAATCAACTACCGCTCTCAATGAGCGTCCGATTAAGCGTTGAATTTCCATTGTACGGCCGCTCTGTTTGCCATTAGATGCTTCTCTTTTGCATCGATCATGGGTGGAAGCAGGCAGGAGTCCGTATTCACAGGTAAGCCAGCCACCCGGAACTTTCTGTGCTTTCATCCAACCCGGAACTTTATCCTCCGAAGTCAATGCACAAATAACTTTGGTACCACCTACTTCAAACAAAACACTTGACAATGGATGTGCCAAAAAATTTTCAGTAACCTTTATCGGACGCAATTCGTCAAAAGCTCTTCCGTCAATTCTTGCCATAATTCAACTCACTTTCAAAATAAAAAGTCGAACCGGAACACTTACGCACTTGAGTAAATACACATGGAGCTGCTTGGTTCCCCACCTGACTCGGTTAGCAATTTCCTCAACGCATGAGGTCCGATTCGACCGCAATTAAATTCTTTTTTGTCAGTGCAAGCGCAATAATTTATCACTCTATTGCCGCCCCCACTACAATATATTCTATTTTTTGAAAAAATCAAGTAATAAACTAAATTCCTTTCGGAAATTTTTGCGTTCCACTACTCGATCAACCAATCCTTTTTCCAACAAAAATTCCGCTGTCTGGAATCCTTCGGGCAATTTTGAGTTAGTAGTTTCCTGAATAACTCTCGGACCGGCAAAGCCGATCATCGCACCCGGTTCAGCCATAATCACATCACCGATACTTGCAAATGATGCTGTAACTCCGCCGTAAGTCGGATTAGTCATCAAAACGAAATATCCCAATTTTGCTTCAGCAAGTCTCTCAAGCGCACCGCAAGTTTTCGGCATCTGCATCAAACTTAAAATTCCCTCCTGCATTCTGGCTCCGCCTGAAGCTGTAACCAAAAGCACCGGAATTTTTTCCTCAACAGCCAACTCAACCAAACGAGTGATTTTTTCTCCGACTACTGAACCCATTGAAGCACCCATAAAACGGAAATCCATCACACCTAAAGCAAATTTTTTGCCGTCAAGTGTAGCAGTTCCACAGATAATTGCATCTTTTGAACCGCTTTTTTTGGTATTCTCCGCTAATCTGTCAACGTATGATTTGGAGTCAAAAAACTTCAAAGTATCAACAGAAGTTAAATTAGCATCAATTTCCTTAAATGAATTTTCATCAGTAATCAATTTAATTCTCTGACTTGCTGTCATTGCCATGTGGTATCCGCAATACCAGCAAACCAAATTATTATCTTCCAATCTATCTGCATACAAAGTCTGTCCGCAGTGTTTGCATTTTATCCATGATCCGTCAGGAATCACCATTTTTCTATCATTGTTTATACTCAATTTTGAGTATTTTTGGCTACTGAATAAAGACATAATCAGTTACTCCATTTTATTTTTCAAGCACCGTTAAGTGGCTGCTTACAATTTATAAACTTACCGAAACGCAAAAATATTTTCTGTAAATTACATCGCAATAATATACTGCATTTTTTTTAAAAGTCAAATTTTTTCCAAAAATATCAACCAAAATTATGAAATATAGAGGCATGGCGTTGCCGTTGAAAGGTCATTAATACGTCGGTCGAAGTTATTGTTTTTTTTGTGGGGAGTTGATTGCACTCCCCACACCCCAGCAACCAGCCATCAGGCTGGACAATTGTAATTTGAGTGGGCGTGATATGGCGGTTTGGTGATTGCTTCAATGTGGCAAAATTTTCAAGTTGTCCTCCCGCTTTTTTGCGGAATGACAACTTAAATCTTTTGCCACGAGTTGCCACACAACGGGGGAGATTGCCACTTGTCTAAATTACTCCAAGTTACTCTCCCCCTTTGTATTCCCCCTCTTCCTTGCCGCTGACAGGACAAAAGTACGAATGTCCTGCGAAGCATCCAGAATTTTATTAGTCGTGCTGCAAGCACGACACCACTCATAATTTCACTGTCCTCCATAGCCTTTGGCGACGGAGGATGCATTCTTAATTTTTAATCCGCTATTCCTCACGCATGCTTTCTTCAAAGGAATCGCAAGTTATCTCAAATCTGAATTTGTACCGAAAGTAACTATCCTCGTGGAATTT
>JAFTJQ010000032.1 GCA_017456285.1 Lentisphaeria bacterium | reverse complement strand
TGGAGCGATTTAGCGACAAGTGGCAATCTCCCCCGTTGTGTGGCAACTCGTGGCAAAAGATTTGAGGTGTCATTCCGCAAAAAAGCGGGAGGACAACTCGAAAATTTTGCCACATTGAAGCAATCACCAAACCGCCATATCGCACCCACTCAAATTACAATCGTCCAGCCTGATGGCTGGTTGCTGGGGTGTGGGGAGTGCAATCAACTCCCCACAAAAAAACAACTATTTCGACCAACGAAGTCACGACCTTTCAACGGAATTTCCATGCGGCATGCATCTATGTGCCATTACGGCAAAAAAAAGACTGTTACAATTTTTTGCAACAGCCTTTTTTAGTCTTAATTTTAATTAATTACTCATTAATTTTATCTTGGAGATACTTATTCAATGAGTCAATGCTTACACGCTCCTGCTCCATGCTGTCACGGTGGCGGACGGTTACTGCATTGTCTGCGGCAGATTCGAAGTCGAATGTTACGCAGAAAGGTGTACCGATTTCGTCCTGACGGCGATAGCGTTTACCGATACTGCCGGTAACGTCAAATTCACAGCGGAAATGCTCGTTAAGTTCCTTATAGAGTTTCTCTGCATTTTCGTTGAGTTTCTTTGAAAGCGGAAGCACTGCAACTTGAATCGGAGCGATTGTTGCCGGCAAGTGAAGCACGATACGGACATCCTCATCCATGCCCTCTTTCTGGGTAGCTGCTTTGTCTTCATCGTAAGCATTTGCCAAAACAGCGAGGAAAGTTCTGTCCAAACCGACTGAAGTTTCAATACAAGTCGGCATGAATTTGCGACCGGTATCATGATCCATGTATTCCAAATTCTGCCCTGAGAATTTAGAGTGCTGTGACAAGTCCCAAGTTCCACGGTGGTGAACACCCTCAAGTTCGCCCCAGCCGAAGGGGAATTTTACTTCAATATCGATTGCGGCTTTAGCGTAGTGAGCCAATTTCTCGTGGACGTAAATACGGAAGAAATCGTCTTTGAATTTCAATTTGTTTTTGTAGTAGTTAATACGCTGTTCTTTCCAGTATTCAAAAAATTCCATGCCTTGAGCTTCTTCGCAGAAAAATTCCATCTCCATTTGAGTGAACTCTCTGCTGCGGAAAGTAAAGTTTCTCGGATTGATTTCGTTACGGAATGATTTACCGACCTGTGCAATACCGAAAGGCAGTTTCTGACGTGAAGCCACACGAATCTGATTGAAGTCAACGAAAATCGGCTGACAGGTTTCTGCACGCAAATATGCTTTGTGTTCATCATCGAAAACAGGTCCGACATAGGTTTGGAGCATCAAATTAAATTCTCTCGGTTCGGTGAGGTTTTTTGAACCGCAGTTTGAGCAAGTCGTCGGGTCTTCCATCTGATCGACACGGAAGCGTGATTTGCAATCTTTGCAGTCGGTCATGAGGTCGCTGAATTGGTCAACGTGACCTGAAGCTTTCCAAACCATCGGGTGACAGATGATTGTTGAGTCCAACCCCTCAACGTTGTCACGGGTTTCGACCATTTCGTGCCACCACAAGTTCTCAATCGCACGTTTCATGCGGCAGCCGTACGGCCCGTAGTCCCAGAAGCCATTGAATCCACCGTAAATTTCTGAACTCTGGAAAACGAAGCCTCTGCGTTTGCACAAGCTTACGATTTTTTCCATTAAAGCATTATCTTTTTCTTCAGCCATAATAATTTCCTTTTATTTGATATGATATAAATTTCACAAAAACTTCTTAAATTATTAATATATACCTATTTCCGTATTTTTCAATCTTTTTTGCAGAGATTTTGCAGAATTATTGTTTTTTTGAGTTATTAAAAGCGATTTGCTTCGGGAGTTGCTTTGCGTTGCGTTGAAATTTCTTTTGAATTATACGGCACAAAAAGTGCTGTGGGTCTTGAAAAAACAGTTTTGATGTGCTATATTAAGCAGTATTATTTAAACAGTAACTTAAGTGAAAGGTGAAATTATGAATATTTTAGTTGTCGGTTCAGGTGGTAGAGAGCATGCACTTTGCTGGAAAATCCGTGAGAGCAAGTTGGTTGATAAATTATTTTGCGCCCCCGGTAATGCCGGAATCAGTCAAGTCGCAGAGTGTGTGGCTTTGGGGGTTGACAAACTTGAGGAATTGGCAGATTTTGCCGTTGCGAATAATATTGAATTGACCGTAATCGGCCCTGAAGCACCCTTGTGTGACGGTATTGTCGATGTATTTGCTGCTCGCGGTCTTAAAGTTTTCGGGCCTGATAAATATGCGGCTCAACTTGAGGGCAGCAAGGATTTCGCAAAAAAATTCATGCTGAAATACAACATCCCCACTGCCAAAGCGGCAACTTTTACCGATTTTGAATCAGCGAAAAAATATATTGAGAGCGAATATGCCAATGGTGAAACTTCTATTGTTATCAAAGCTGACGGACTTGCCGCAGGCAAAGGTGTTTTAGTTGCCGAGAGTATGCTTGATGCAATCGAATTTACCAAAGGCTGTTTTGACGGTGCATTCGGTAAATCAGGTGCTAAAGTTTTGATTGAGGAGTGCTTAATCGGTGAAGAGGCTTCAATCCTCGCACTTTGCGACGGAAAAAATATCGTTTCTCTTGCTTCATCTCAAGACCATAAGCGAATTTTCGATGATGACAAAGGGCCTAATACCGGCGGAATGGGAGCATATTCACCTGCTCCGGTGGTAAGTGATGAGGTTATGGCACAGATTCAAACTGAAATTTTGGATAATTTCCTCCGTGGGGTGCAGGAGGATAAACTCAATTTCCGTGGGTTGATTTTCGTCGGAGTTATGGTTACAGCCAAGGGACCGAAAGTGCTTGAATTTAATGTCCGCTTCGGCGACCCTGAAGTGCAGGCGGTTATGCGTCGACTGGACAGCGATATTGTTGATATGCTGCTCAAAGTTATTGACGGAAAACTTGCTGATTGCGATATTAAGTGGAAAAAAGAACATGCCGTTTCAGTGGTTATGGCGGCAGGTGGTTATCCGGAGAGTTACCGCAAGGGCGATGTAATTACCGGTTTGGACGCTGCTGCGGAGACGGGGGCAGTTGTTTTCCATGCAGGTACTGCATTTAAGGACGGAGAAATTGTTACTGCCGGCGGTCGAGTTCTGGGGGTATCCGCACTTGGAGCAACCATTGAAGAAGCGATTGCAAATTCTTACAAGGCGGTAAGCAAAATTACTTGGAACGATGTTTTCTATCGCAAAGATATTGCCCAAAAAGCAATTCGCAGAAAAAATAACGGCAAGTAAATTATGGAACTTTTTGACAGTCACTTTCATTACTATCGGGAGAGTGAAGAAAAAAATAATATGACGATGTCGGATTATTACGACTTTTGCGAAGCAGATAATCCGACCTATCTCATGGCAGTTGCAGGAAGTTATGAGGGTAGTTTACTGGCAACTGAGTTTGCGGAGAAGTTCGAGCGTGCTTATTGTGCGGTCGGAGTTCATCCGCATGATGCTGATGCTTACTTGAAAAACCGTGAAGATTTTTCGATTTTCCGAAATGCAAAAAAACTGAAAGCAATCGGCGAATTGGGACTTGATTACTTCTATGATTTAAGCGATTACGCTAATCAGATAAAGGTTTTTGAAGAGTTTTTGAGTTTGGCATTGGATTGGAATTTGCCTGCGATTGTCCATTGCCGTGACAAGGATAATCGTTATTGTGCCTACGATGATTGTTATCGTATTTTGAAAAATTTTAGCGAGCATGGCGGCAAATTCGTAGTGCATTGCTATGCAGGAAATATTGAGTATTGCGAGAAGTTTTTGGCAATTGGCGGCTATTTGGGAGTTACCGGCATGGTAACATTTAACAAAGCCGCTAATATTCGAGAGAATTTGCCGCATATTCCCTTGGATAGACTTTTAATTGAAACGGATTCGCCCTATTTGGCCCCGATACCATTCAGGGGCAAGGAGAATTTCCCGCGTTACGTCTATTATGTGGCGGAGCGAATCGGGAAAGAACTTAATTTAAGCATTGAAAAAATTGCGGAAATTACTACACGCAATGCGAAAACGTTTTTCGGAATTGATTGATTAATAGGAACTTACAATGACCAGAAAAGAGATTTTACTTATGTCCGATGAGGAGTTGGGAAAACTCTGCGAAATAAGTTTTTTCAAATCAAGCGGTAATGGCGGACAGAAAAGAAATAAGTGTTCTACTGCGGTCAGAGTTAAATTGACAATCGACCGAATGAGTTTTGTTGCTGAAGACTGCACCGAGCGGAGCCAGCACCAAAATCGCCGTAATGCTTTCAAAAAATTGAAGCGTGAAATCGCTTACAAATGGCGTGAAATTGATGAATTGCCAACAACTTTGGTGCATAAATCAAGCAGTAATAGTGAATATTATTTGAATGTAGCGGCAATTCTTGATCTGATAAGTTATTGCAAATATGATTTGAAAAGTGCTGCGGAAATGCTCGGAGTAAGTCATAGTAAACTTGATAAAGAACTTCGACTTGACCCTCATTTATATCAATACATTACTCAAATTGCTAAAAAATCGACTGTTGACAATAGTTGATTTTTGATTAAAATCAAAAAAAATTCATTTTTTTATAAAAATCTGGTAAGAAATATCCTGTTTGTTGCGTCTTTATTGTTAGAAACGACATTTCTGTACAGAAGAAAAACAAAGGAACAATAACTATGAAAAAGAAAGAAGAGATTTTCAGCCGATTGATCGCCGAAAATTTGAAGCCGCTGCAAGGTTTTGTCTTCAAATTTTTAGGGGATTCATCAGAGGTAGATGATGTTATTCAGGAGTCTTTGCTGATTGCTTGGAATCGATTTTCCCAATTGCGGTCAGAAGACAAATTGATACCATGGATTTACCGTATTGTCGCAAATAAATGCAAAGATCGCCTTAAAGAGAGAAGCAGAGAGAATGCTAAACTTAAATCTTATGCTGCGGAGAAATCATCCGAAGTCGTTGAAGCAGAAGATGATACTCTTTTGGATAAATTAAAGGAAGCAATCCTTAAACTCCCGTCACCTCATCAGGAGACAATTACCATTGGGGTTTTGGCAAATTTAAGTTCGGAAGAGGCGGCAAAAAAACTTAATTGCAGTACCAATACGTTATATCAACGAATCTTCAAGGCGAAACAATTTCTCAAAAAACGATTGGGGGTACAAAATGGATAAAAAACAAGTAAATAAAATTGATGAACTTTTAGACGATATGAGCAAAGAAACGGTAAATATTGAAAATTGCAAAAGCGTAGAGGATTTTCAAAAGGAGTTTTTTGCCAAAGTTGCAGCACAAAAAATGGCGGCAAGAAGAAAGTTTTTTAGAGCCATTACGACATCAGCAGCATTGGTGCTTTGCGTGTTTGTTGTAACTTCTATGTTGTGGGAGAAGCGAAATAAAACTACCGTTTCTCCTGAAGAACCGGTACTGCCGGAAGTGTCTGAACCGATAGCTGAAACTACTGAAACTAAAGTTAAATCATTGGATGTTGATTGCGTTGTAGGTGCTGTCGAAGCCGCCACAACGTTTGTAAGCAATAAATTATTAGAGGGTAAAAATCAAAGCAAGCAGAAGCGTTTAATTTCTGAAGAAATTTGTTTTGCTCCTCTGGCGTTAGAGCGTTATGATAATCGCAAGGTTAATTTTAATACGGAAGAATACAAAGGTTTTAATAAGGGTTCATTTATTAATACTTCGGTTAGTCCATTATCAACTTTCGGTGCGGATGTAGATACGGCAACTTACACAAACAGTCGACGTTATCTTTTGCAATATGATGAACTTCCGCCCAAAGGTGCAGTCAGAACTGAGGAATTTCTGAATTATTTTAGTTATGACTATCCCAAAGTACAGGGGGATGATATTTTCAATGTAACTTTTGAGAGCATGGATGCACCATGGGCGGCTGAACGAAAATTGCTTTTAATCGGAGTTCAGGCTAAAGACATTGATGTTTCTGAACTTCCGAATTCAAACTTTGTCTTCCTTATTGACAATTCGGGTTCAATGCACAATGTTTTTCCGCTGGTAATTGAAAGCATGGAAACTCTGGCAGATCAACTGCGTCCGAATGATCGGATCAGCATTGTAACTTACGGCGGCGGAGTGAATGTTCTTTTAGATGGCGGCAGCGGTGCTGACAAGGGAATGGTAAAAAAACAGCTTCAGACTCTCCGTTCTGGCGGTTACACTCCCGGCGGAGCAGGAATCATTGAAGCTTATAAGTTGGCACACAAGCACTTTATTAAAAACGGCAATAATCGTGTCGTGCTTATCACTGACGGCGATTTTAATGTCGGTACAAGCAGTGAGGAGGAATTGGTTGAATTAATCAGTAAAGAACGCCAAAGTGCAATCTATTTTAGTGCTTTTGGTGTCGGTTACGGCAACTACAAGGATAATAAACTTAAAATGCTCGCCAATAAGGGCAACGGCAATTACTCATACTTGGATAATATCCGTGAAGCCAAAAGAGTAATGACTAACGAGATGACCGGCAAAATGTTTACTTTGGCGAAAGATGTCAAGTTTCAAATAGAGTTTAATCCTGCTAAAGTCGCATCTTACCGCTTAATCGGTTATGAACTGCGGAAACTTGAGGCACAAGACTTTAATGATGACTCCAAAGATTCAGGCGAAGTCGGTGTAGGTCATCAAGTTACAGCCCTTTATGAACTTATTATGGCTGATTCAAAAAAGGAAGTTTTAGAGAAATATATTGGTCCAGTTGATCCGCTTAAATATCAGAAAAAAACTGAAGTAAATAACAGTGAAGATATTTTGACTTTCAAACTCCGTTATCAGCAAGTTGAGGGCAAAGCTCCAAGTAAATTGCAGACATTTGAATTGAAATCACTGCCGAAAGCAAACGGTAATATTCAATGGGCGTCTGCTGTCACAGAGTTTTGTATGCTCCTGGAAAATTGTGAGTTCAAGGGCAATGCGAATTACCGCAGTGTCCTGAAGCGAGCCAAAAAGAATTTGGGCGAAGATGAGGACGGCAAACGTGCTGAGTTTTTAACTATGGTCAAAGCCGCACAGGATTTAAGTAAATAAATTAATACCGCCTTGCCTCTTAAAAAAAAGGGGCAAGGCTGAATAAAAGTTGCATAAAAAAGTTTTTACAGACTTTGTTTATGCAATTTTTTTAATTCATCGAAGTATGGATTATTGCTACCGAAAATCAGATTGGACAATTCAATTTTTTTGCCGATGGAGTAGGGGAAGTTCAACTCTTTCTCGGCAATTTCCAGAACGGTTGAATAGAGCAATTCCTTATCGTCATCAGTCGCTTCATCCCGTACAAACATGAATGGATTGGCAAGCCACGGACGGGCACTCATAAAACCTTGAGCATTTACTTCATTAATATATTGCAGCCCCTTTCGGCGACTGTCAATATCGCCGTTTAGAATTAAGGGTAAATCATCTGATAATGCTTTTACCCGTTTGAATCGCTCCGAATGTCCCTCAATCGGGTCATATTTTTCCCGTACTGAACGGCAATGAACGACGAGAAAATCCAGCATTTTGGTTTCAACCAATGCAGGAATAATTTGCTCCATTTCCTCAATTTTTTCATAACCCAAGCGGATTTTTGCACTTAAATTGACATCGGGGTGATCATTTCTGATTGTAGAGATTATTCGGCACATTAAATCAATATCGCGTAAAGCACCGCCTCCGCAATTACCGCTCATTACCCTTTTGCTGGGGCATCCGAAGTTTAAATTAATTCCGTCGGCTAATTGTAATTTCTGAATCTGCGAAACGGCTTGACTTAATAACTTCGGGTCATTGCCCATGATTTGAAAAATTACTTTGACATTTTCAGCGATAAAGGGAGCAACAAATTTTCGGACTAAAGAGTCTTTGCATAACTCCTGCGAATACCGCAGAAACGGCGTCATCCAGCATTTGGTCAAATGCAGTCGATTTGCCGCCATGATTAATGCGGGGGTCATTACCCCCTCCATTGGACCCACGATCATTTGCAAGTCATTGATTGTCAGATTTTTTCGCATAAAAAATTAAATTCCGATTTGCTGAAAAGTTGCTGTTCAAATAAGTTTTTTATCGGAAGCATTACAAAATCACGGTTTAATGCTTGCGGATGCGGTACGATTAATTCGGTGGAATTGATTTTTTCATTGCCGATTGCAATAATATCAATATCAATAGTTCTTGAGAGGTGATAGCCGTGATCGGCAGGGCGACCGAGTGCAACTTCAATTTGCTGACATAGTTTCAGCAACTCTGATGGAGCAAGGCGGGTCTCTGCAATAACTGCCATATTATAAAAATCGGGAGTGTCAGGCGGGCAATCAATCGGAGCAGTTTCAATAATTGTGCTTTGTCCGAGAATTTTCACCCCGCCATTTGCAAGTAATTTGAATGCTTTTCGGAAATTTGACTTCACATCGCCCAAATTCCCACCCAAAGCTAAAATAATTTTTTTGGTATTTGTTGTCATAATTTTTCCACAAAAAAGCCGGTTGCATGAACCGGCTGTAATTCTCAAGAATTTAATTATTTCTGGTATGAGTCAATGTAGTCCACATCGATGAAACGTACAGTCGGAATTACATCGGGAGAGACTTCTTTGAGCGGAGCTTCGGCTGAATCCTTTTGGAATTCCTTGCCGGCGTTATTCAAAGTGTTGCGAAGATTTTTGACTGCATTTTTAATCGGCATTGCGGTAATATCACTATCCCCTGCGGCATTGAGCAGCATGACCCACGCATCATAAGACTTGCTGAGGCGTTCCATTGCAGTAATTTCCTGCTTTGTTAATTCAAAACGCATTGCATCAAGTTCCAAAGAGGTCAAATCACTGATTGCCTTGCGGTCGATTTTAGCGAGGTGTCCGATAGATGAATTTTTGTCAAGTGCATTGAGTTGAGCAAGTTTATTGACAAAGGCTTTTTCTTTGTTGCGTAAGTTGTTAAGTGCGATAGTGTAAGCACTGTCACTTTTGCTTACTTCATTGTATGCACTTTTGACACTTGCCAGAGTATTGATCAACATCGGAGAACGTTTTTCAAACTCCATTTTTTCCGGATAGAAATAGAGATTATAGCGTGACGGATTGTCACGGAATTTGACTAAATTGCGAATACTTTGTACATAGTAGTAAGGTTTCTGATTCGCCTGACTGACGACATCAGCAAAGTCTCTGACATTCAACAAGTTAACGCGGTTGAAGAATGCAAGTTCTCTGCGGCTCAAACTTGCGAGTTTTTCGAAGTCGTTGTAGCTCAAGGTGCGACTCAAACTTGAGCGGCTGCCAAGTTCGGTAACTTCCTTGTCAGTTGCGAACCATGAAGAAAGAATTGATTCATCGACCAACAAATATTCGCCGTTTTCACCGTTAATTCCGGTGTATTGAGACAATAATAAGGATGAAACTTTGAATTCATACGCTAATTTTTTGACTAACTCCTCCATCTCTGCATAGCGAGCCATTTCGACTGCTGCACGGAAAGGGGTAATTGAACGGGATTTTTTCAACTCTTCAATCAAGTTGTAGCGAGAACGGCAATCCTCAAGGAGCAGTAATGCCATATTCAAAGTTTTCTGCTTTTCAGCAGTTAAAATGTACAAAGTATTGACTTCTGCAGCAATGTTTTCTTTTACTCGTGCTGCTAAATCATTGTCGTCCAATGAATTGTAACGGCGTGAACCGTAGAAGAACAAAGCAATATCAGATAATTCACTTGCTTCTTTGAGATAATTTCTGCTCGGCAATTTATAAGTTGATGCAACTTGAATCAAATTCAATAAATCGCTGTTTTTATTGAGTTCTGCGGCAGCGGTATTTTGATCTTTTGAAGCAAGAACTTTGCCGATAGAGATCAAGAGAGAGGGTTTGTAATCAATTGCTTTAGCAAATGCGTCATCGGCATTGTCGCTATTTACCAGCGATACGATCAATGCGACTAAATCTTTGTCTGCCAATGCGGCGTTCAAATCAGCTTGAGTTAAAAGCGGATTGCTTTTGAGCAAAATTGCGGCAACCAGAGATTCCTCTGAAGCAGCAGCTAAAGCATCATCGAAAACAGTTGCGGATTGAGAATAGAATTTATTCTCCTTGAAACGTGCATCTAAATCGGCATATTTATCGGCAATTAATTTCTCCTCTGCGATGAGTTTCTTTAATGCTGCCAAATCCTCATCTGCATGTTTAACGATTGCCGCATCGATTAACGGCATTAATTCTGCATAATTTTGACTTGTAATAATTTGACGGTAGGGATCAAGCGAAATTTTCTCGACAACAACTGTGCCGTTTTCTGCTTTTTCCTCATCAATACTGCGGCAACCGATATTGCTGACAATTAAAGTTGCAGACAATGCAAGTACGGTTATAGTAAAAATCTTTTGAAACTTCATAATTATCAAATCCTTTTGTTGTTAGTTTTAACTGATTAATACAACCATAGGAGAAAACTTCGATTATTCGAACTTAAATAAATGACCGAGCTCATTTCCTCGCCGTTCCCCCTATGGGTGGTTTAAGCAGTTAAAAAATTATAATTACTTATTTGTCTTCTTTAGCTGCTTCGTTTTTCTGGAGCAAACCTGCTTCAACAAGTTTGTCAATCAACTGCTGCATAGAATTGTATGCAGAAAGGAATCCCTGCGGAGGCATGATAACACGCATGCTTGCCTGCGGAACAGGAGCTTTTCCGTCTTCTTCCGGCTGGAGAGTTACAAAATCAAAGCGAACCATGCCGCCTGCGAAGTGAATCTGACCGATTCCGTCTGCGAAAATTTCTTTTTTAATTTCCATGATTTTTACCTTTCATGTTTTTGGTTATTAATTATACTGTACTAAATTTCAGTATTACTTTATTTTTTGTTCTAATTTATCCAAAAGTTCTCCGGCATAAGTGATACCGTTATCCTTTGCTTTGCGATACCAATATTTTGCCTCATAACTGTCGCGGGCAACTCCGATACCGTTTTCATAGCAGCGACCGAGCATGAACATTGCATTAGCATGCTCCATTGCGGCTGCCTGACGATAATAATTGTATGCTTTTACGCTGTCGGTTGCTAAAACTCGACCGTTTTCATAACACATTCCGATGACATACAAAGCCGCCGCATCTCCCAAATCAGCTGCCTGCTGATAGTATTTGATTGCTTCGACTGCGTTTTTGTCAACTCCGAGACCTTTGTCAAGCATGTATCCTGCGAGGTACATAGCCTTGCTATTGCCAAGGGCGGCACCGTCTTTAGCATACTCATAGGCACGGGTTAAATCTACATTGACACCGATACCGTCTAAGTACATACGAGCTAATTTAGCATAAGCTTCGGGGTATTCCAATTTCTCTGCTTTGCGGTAGTAAGCAAGAGCGGTATCAAGATTTTTCGCTACTTGAATGCCGTTTTCGTACATAAAGCCGAGATAGAAATATGCTTCATCGTGATTGAATTGTTCTGCCTTGCGGAGATATTCAAGTGCTTTGGCAGTGTCTTTTTTCAAATACACAGTTTCAACTCCGTCTGCGTTTTTGACGGCAACCCCGTGTAAGTAGGCCATTCCGAGCCAAGCCAATGAGTCCTGATTATTCAATTCCGCACCTTTGTTGAAGAAGTCGAGCATTTTGTCGAAATCCTGTTTGCCGACAAAACCGCTATCTGAAGTTGCTGTAACTGCTTTTCCCAACATAAATTCGGTATTTAATGTATTGTCCTTGTGCATAAGACCGAGTGTAAAGATTGCTCTCGGGTATCCGAATTCCGCAGATTCGGTTAAGTATTTGTGTGCTTTGATCACGTCACGGGCGACTTCTTTGCCGTCAAAGTAGTATTTGCCCAAGAGGAATTTTGCCAATTTAACAGCATTTTGATTGTCAGAAGTGCTTGCTTGTTCGAGCAAAGCGATTCCTTTAGCAGAATCTTTGGCAGTGCCGAGACCCTTGAGATAGTAATCTCCGAGTTGAGCTTGTGCCAGCGGATTGTTTTGTGCGGCGGCACGACTCATAAACTCAAATGCTGCTTTATCAGATTGTTCGACGCCGATTCCCTGCTCATAGAAAATTGCGAGGATATATTCGCCGAAACTGTTGCCGGCATCAGCAGATAATTTAGCGTAAGTTGCCGCATCTTTGGCGATCTGACCGCGTTTGGTGGCTTTGCTCAAAATTGCCGCCATGTAGTATTGTGCTTCAGGGTTGTCGGCTTTAGCAGAAAGTTCCAGCAAGTGTTTTGCCTCATTGAAGTTCGGCTCAACTTTGTCGCCGATAAGGTACATTTTGCCGAGCAGGCATTGAGCTTTGTCATCTTCGGCTTTTACGCCCAAATTCAAATATTTGATGCCGTCTGCATTTTTATTGAGAGCGAAAGCTGCAAGTGCTTGATAGTAAAGTGCTTTGGTATTTCCGAGTCCGCTTGCTCTGCCGAATAATTCAGCGGCATTGCCATAATTTTTCTTATTGTAGAGATATTTGCCGAGAGTAATCATACCATCAGTATTATTTAATGCAACTGCTTTGTTGAGATACTCAACTGCCTTTGCTTCGTCGGCTTTGACACCGCAGCCATTCAAAAAGGCAATACCCATTTTCCACAAACCGTTACTATTGTCGTTATCTGCGGCAATTTCATAGTAATCAATAGCAGTTTCGAGATTTCCTGCTGCCTTGTAAAAATCACCTAAAGCGACTGCGGATTCGTAGAATTTATTTGCTAAAGATTGCTCAAGATATTTCAGAGCTTCACTTTGGTTGGCTTCAAGTTTATTGCCTTGAATATACATGACACCGGCGATGTATTGAGCTTCGGGGCAACCCTTTTTAGCGGCATCCAGAAGTTTTTGAGTAATTAAACCCTGATAGTCGCTTTGGGCTTCGCCGTTAATGAGTGAATACATTTCCTTTAGACACGCCGGTGATTTTGCGGGAGTATTTTCCTCAGCCTGTAACCCGGTGACACTGCCGGTCAAAAGCACTGCCAGCATGCAATAATAGACTTTGCTTACCAATTTAGTCATCATTTTTTCTCCAATATTCAAAATAATATGTTAAAAATTACCGTTTTCAAATCAGCATATCAAGCAATTATTTCTGAAATGCGAAATATACAGATACACATATTATAACTCCAAAAAATATATATTCAAGTCAAAAAAAACATTTTTTACAAAAAAAATTGAAAATTTCATGGTTATCGACTAAAAATGATTGTTTTTCCGAAAAAATAGGATAAAAATTCGCTTTGGGACTGGAAATTTTCGGAAAGTTGTGCTATTTTACTAAAAGTAAAGTTTTATATATTAAATAGAATTAATGTAACGTGTGGGGATATTTTGAAAAAACTACTATTGATAATTGCAATGATTTTTTCTTTTGCTGCATTTTGTGTTCAGGCGGCAGAGGTTGAAAAAATTTCTTTCAAGCAGACCAATGGGATTGCCGTAAGTGATGCCAGATTGTTGGCGTATATTCAGCAGCGTCCGGGGGAACAGTATGATGCAAAACTGGTGAATGAAGACATTAAGCGTCTTTTTAATACCGGAGATTTTTCTGACGTGACGGTAGAAACTACCTATTTGGAAAATGGCAATGTCGCATTGCTTTTTAATTTGGCGTATCAAAATAGAGTCGGCAAAATCACCTTTGAGAACAACAAGAAATTTTCATCCAAAGAGTTGAAAAAAGAGGTCATTTTGCAAACTGATGCTCCGTTGAATAACAGTAATTTGCAGAAAAGTTTGAACAATTTGCGTGAGTTTTATCACAAAAAGGGTTATAATGACGCAATTATCAGTTTTAAACTTGTGCCGACCGAGGAGCCGTCCGAAGTTGATGTGGTATTTATCATTGAAGAGAAACTTCGCTTAAAAGTTGATGATGTGACATTTGAGGGCAATACGGTTTATTCGAATTTTGATTTGAAATATTCAATTAATAATCGCTATTCTCCGTTCAGTTGGCTTTTGTCAGTGGGACTTTTTGACCGTGACGAGTTGGAGCTTGATAAAATTCGTCTGCGAGAGAAGTATTGGGACTTGGGGTACTTGGATTTTGAAATTAAGGA
This sequence comes from Lentisphaeria bacterium, assembly GCA_017456285.1. Taxonomy (GTDB): domain Bacteria; phylum Verrucomicrobiota; class Lentisphaeria; order Victivallales; family Victivallaceae; genus RGIG5270. The sequence continues at coordinate 72,394 of JAFTJQ010000032.1, read as the reverse complement.
TATGAAAGTTACTCCCGACCCCGAAGATGCTGAATTTGTCGATATTCACTTCGTTTTGGAAGAGGGTGAAGCGTACAAAGTTAAAGACATCACGATTGCCGGCAATACGGTCTATCCGACCGAGGATTTGAGCGGTTTTATCGTGGTGGAGAAAGATGCAGTTTTCAATTATGGCAAAGAGTTGCAGTCAATTCGCAATATGGTTTCACTCTATGACGAACTCGGTTACAATGACGTACAGTGTGAAGTCGAGCGATTCAGTGATTATGAGAGCAAGACGGTCGATTTGAAATTTAATTTCGTTGAGGGACAAAAATATTCAGTTCGGGATATTTTGATTTCAGGAAATAATATCACCAAAGAAAAGGTCATTCGCCGTGAATTGGCAATCCAGCCCGGCGACCCGGTTGACCGCAATCGAGTAAGTGCCAGCCGAGATCGTTTGATGGGTATGGGTTATTTTGAAAAGGTTGAAACGGAGATTATGAGTGCCGATGAACTTGATCAAAAAGATATTCATATTCAAGTTGAAGAAAAAAACATGTATAATTTCTCATTCGGTGCCGGTTTCTCTGATGTAAATAGTTTGATGGGTATGATCTCATTAACTAACAGCAACTTCGACATCCTTGATCCATTAAATTGGTTTTCCGGCGGTGGTCAGAGATTCCGTATTCAGGGTATTTACGGTATTGAGCGAGCCGGTTTTAATGTTGATTTTTCCGAGCCGTGGCTTTTTGACATACCGCTTCGCTGGGATGTGAACGGATACTTGAATGATTCAGAGTACGACGATTGGGATGAAGAGCGTTTGGGGGTCAGAACCGGTTTAACCAAACAGATTTTTGACGATTTTACCACGATCAGTGCGGCTTACAAGTTTGAATCAGTAAATATCCATAACATGAATGTCCATGCTTCGAAAGAGTTGAAGGATTCAGAGCGTCGTGATTTAGTCAGTCAGTTTTCAGTTATGCTTGAGCGTGACACCCGCAATAGTTTAATGAATCCTACCAGCGGTTATCATGTGAGTTTGCTGGGAGCGATTTCTCCTGAAATTTTCGGTTCTACCGAGAGTTTTTATCGTGCAGAATTAAAAGCGAGCGGTTATTATTCGATTTTAGACGATGCTATTACCTTTATGGGCGGTGCTAAATTCGGCACGGTCGGCGGTTTTGCTGATAGCGGTGAAGCCCCGTTGTATGAGCGTTATTTCTTGGGCGGCGGTGATAGTTTAAGAGGTTTTGAATACCGTTCTGTTTCACCTCGTGACTCCAAAGGTATTCCGATGGGCGGACAGACGATGATGTTAGTTACCGGAGAAATAAGTCACCCGATTTGGAATTTTATCCGTGGTGCGGTTTTTGCTGATGTCGGCAATGTCTGGGCAGACAGTTGGGATTTCGGAGAGGTCAATATCGGAATCGGTTACGGATTGCGAATTATCGTACCGTACTTGAATGCTCCGATAAAACTTGATTTGGCGTATCCGGTTCTTAATGAACAGGATGGGGAGAGCGGCAAACTTCGTTTCCACTTTAACATGGGATTTACTTTCTAAAATGACTGAAGCACCGAAAAATATCTATGAAGTTCTGAAACTTCTTCGCGCTCCGGGCGGTTGTCCGTGGGATAGAGTTCAAACAAGTAAAAGCGTCAGCACTTGCATGAAAGAAGAGTGTGCGGAGGTTTTGGAAGCAATTGATTTGAATGATGATGAGCTGCTGTGCGAGGAACTCGGCGATTTGCTGATGAATATTGTATTTCAAGCGGTTATTGCGGAGGAGAAGGGAACTTTTAGTTGGCAGGATGTTCAGGAGCATGTAACGGAGAAAATGATTCGCCGACACGCCCATGTTTTCGGAGAATTTGAAGCCGAAAATCCCGAAGAAGTTTTGAAACTGTGGGAAAAAATTAAAGCAATTGAGAAAAAACATCGCAAAAATGATTCGATTTTGGATAATATCGCCCCTGAAATTCCTGCACTTGACTATGCTGAAAAAATTCAGAAAAAAGTTGCGAAATACGGTTTCGATTGGGAAAATCAAGCTCAAATCATTGAGAAACTTGAGGAAGAACTTAATGAATTAAAAACGGCTTTCGCTAATGGAGTTGAAGCGGAGATTGACGAGGAGTTGGGGGATTTATTGTTTACTGCCGCAAATTTGGCGAGATTCAGAAAGAGAGACTCTGCTGAATTGCTTTTGAGAGCGGCGAATTTGAAGTTCACTAAACGCTTCAAGTATGTGGAGGCAGAGTTGAAAAAACGAGGAATTTCTTTGGATGAGGCAACTACTGCTCAAATGGAAGAACTCTATCAGGAGGCTAAAAAATGTTTGTAAATCGTAAAATTTTAGCAATTATTCTGATTTTTTCAATAACTTTCGTGAGTTTTAAGCCGGAAGCCAAAGCGATAGACCCCGTAACAATTGCGATTTTGGCGCCTTATGCTATCAAGGCGGCGGAGATTATGGCACCATACGTTATGCGTGGATTGTCCTGCGGAGCGAAAGGTTTGGTTGCTTGCGGTAAAGATACTTTGGAGATACTTTATCTGCCGCTGGGATTAATTCAATCCACACTTTTTGCCCCGTTCGGCGGTTTGGGGTCGGGGATGAATAATATTGTCAAAGGCTGTATTGCACCATTTAAACTGGTGGTTGATGTTTTGGTGCTGCCGATTAAGTTTATGGGTATCTCTATTTAAGAGACTTCGAGAAATGCAGTACACTTGGGAAGATAATCTGGATGGTTTTGAACGCCGCAAACGCAACAAAAAAGAGCGGGAGCGGGAGACAGTGAATTTCCTGCGATCGAATTGGTACGGCAGAGAAAGCGGACGCTTGGAGACGGCATCGCACGATGAGATTCGGCTTTTTTCGGATATTGCGGATGATTTTTTGTCAAAAAACTTGAAAAAAAGCGACAAAAATCGAGTTAATTTAGCCGTGGAATGGGAGAAAATTGTCGGTCGGGAGATTGCGATGATTCTCGGATTTGCGGAGTTAAAGGATGGTGTGCTGTATTTGGAAATTAAGCACCCTGCATACTTGCAGGAGGAACTTGCAGAGACAACTGATTTGATTATCGATCAGGTGAATGAAGTAATGAAGGAAAAAATTTGTTCGGAGATTAAATTTGTACCGAAAGGGAGACGTAGATAAAATGAAAAAAATTGTGATGAATACTGTTTTTGTGCTGTTGCTGTTCGCTGTTTCAGGGTGTGTGACCAATACCGTCGAAGTTGTGCATCGCTATGAACCCGGCACGAAATTCACTGCTGACGGCAAAGAAGTAGTCGCCGAATTGCAGGCAGAAAATTATGTAACACTGCTTTTCGGAGTATTTCCGATTCTTTCAGGTCGCCCGACCCGTCCGAATGCCATGCAGTATGACATGTGGGAGAATAACGCCCGTGATCATTACATGAAAAAGAGTTTGAATTGGTACACCAAAAGAGTTATGAAGTGTTCGGGCTTTACTGATTACCGAAGTGAAACGAATTTCAGCGGCTGGTGGTCGTTGTGGATTGTTTGCAAAAAAGAGATTGTCGCAACTGCTAAAGCCCTTAAGTAGGGATCTTGTTCATGTCGTCAAATAGTTGTGATTTTACCGATGATGTCCGAGTTATCAAAAGTCGGGTCAATCATCTGGCTCAAGGCAAAACCTTGCTGGAGTATTTAAGCGGACGCTTTACCTACCATGACTTGCTTATGTGGCAGCGAGAAGTTAATAGCGGTCGTTTGAAATTAAATGGCAAGGTCGTTCCTCAAGATACAGTTCTGCGGTGCGGTGACGAAATAAGTTACCTCCCTGAAACTGTTGCTGAACCTAATGTCGATCTCAATTATAAAATCGTTTTTGAAGATGATTATGTGGTGGTTATTGATAAACCGGGTAATCTTCCAACCCACCCGGCAGGGGCTTATATGCAGAATACTTTATGGTTTCAGTTGCGAAAAATTTACGGTAATATTTTCCCAGTTAATCGCTTGGATATGGAGACGAGCGGACTTTTGATTTTCACTAAAGACCCGAAGTTGCAGGCAAAATTTGTTGAATCAATTGGATACAAAGAGTATTATGTTTTGGTTCACGGATGTTTTCAGGGGGAGGTGCAGGCAAGTGGTTTCATCTATAAGGACAGTTCAAGTGTCTTACGGAAAAAGCGTAAATTCAGTTACGATTATCCACTTGATATTGAAGAAAATTTGAAAGTTGAAACTTCGAGTACATTTTTTGAAGCGGTTAAATCAAATGATCGATTCACGTTAATAAAAGCCGTGCTTGGTACCGGCAGAACTCATCAAATCCGTGCGACATTATCTTCACTCGGATTCCCTGTAGTCGGGGACAAAATTTACGGACTCAATGAAGATTTTTTCCTTAAACGACGTGAAGATCGTCTGACTGCCGAAGATCGAGAACTTTTGATATTAAAAAGGCAGGCATTGCATTCACATCGCCTGATTTTTCGACATGTTGTTACCGATAAATTTATGGAATTCAGCACTCCTATTCCGAAAGAGATCAGTGATTTATTGTCATAATTATCCGATAAAGCGGATGCGTGGCGGAATCAGTCCCTCAAAAAATCTTACCCAATCCGCCCAAACATCAGCGTGGAGCTGATGTCTGCAATTGGATGCCGGGATTAAGTATTGAAAGTGCGATAGCTATTGTGTTTTCCTGATGTTTTAATTTTTAGCGATGAAAAGGTCGTTGAAGTTAAACTCAGCTGCCAGTTTTTTCATCAAACGAAATTCGGCACTTCGCATTAATTTCCTCGGTGCAGGCGATAGATCATCATACCCTGCGGCATGCAGGACGCCGTGAACGATATACAGGGCAAGTTCACGCTTAAAAAAAGACTTTTTCCTGCGGTCTCCCTCACGCTCCGCAAAGTCACTGCAAATAAGCAATTCCAAGCCGATGTCGCCGGGGAATACGCACTCCATGTCGTCCAGATAACTGAAAGTTATTACATCAGTTGTCCCTTCATGCCCCAAATACTCCATATTGGCTTTCTCCATTTTTCGGTCATCCAAAAAATTGATGCTGAAAACCCAATCACCCTCGGGGAGATGTGCTAATTCTGCCGCTCTGGCGGCAAATTTTTTCAATAAAGGAGCAGCTTTCACTGTCGAACTTTGTACTTGACAGCTATTTACTTTCCATGAATAGATCACTTTCATTAGACTCTTTTTCCTTTTTGTAGGCAATTCTGCCGTGGCTCATACTCACTAAATTTGCAACGAAACTGTCACGGATTTTCTTTAATTCCCCGCAAGTAACTTCCGCATTGATCAATTGATTGTCTCTGAAGCGTTTTTTGAAAATTTCATCAATCATTGCTTCAATTTTGCTCATCGTCGGCTTCTCAATTGAGCGAACTGCCGCTTCGCAGGAGTCGGCGAGGCTGATAATAACCATTTCTTTGCTTCGTGGCGGAGTGCCGTGATAGCGGAATTGCTCCTCCGGGATATCTTCGGAATTGCTTAATTTGTGTGCTTGATAATAGAAATAACTCAAATCATTCCCGTGGTGTTGAACGATTGCATTTTTGATAACCTGATTGAGTTTATATTTTTTTGCCAGAGCCAAACCGTCTTTGACGTGATTTCTAATCAGCACAAAACTATTTTGCGGCGATAAGTGCAAATGCTTATTCTCGGTTTCGATGTTGTTTTCTGTAAAGTATTCGGGATTAGCAAGTTTGCCGATGTCGTGGAATAAGGCCCCACACTTCGCTTTAATCGGATTCGCATTAATGGCGATTGCCGCATCTTCAGCGAGAGTTGCGACCATAATGCTGTGATAAAATGTTCCGGGAGCCTCTCTTTTTAATCGCTCCAGCAAGGGGTGGGTGTAGTCGCAAAGCACCAGAAGAGACATGTTGGTAGTGACATTGAAAACAACCTCGTAAAAATAGATGATAGTTTGAGCGAGAATTGCGGTCATAATACCGCAAGATATTGCGATTAAAGCACTTTTGTACACCATTGTAATATCACTCAAATATTGAGCAACATTGACATTAAGCACCCAGTTGCAGAGACTTACCGACAGAAAAGTTCTAAAGAAAAAGGCACGGTGATTTTTTGCTTTTCTGATAACCAATGCTGCAATAGATGAGGAGATAATGCCGATAAATGCAAATTCAAAGGTGTTCCCGGTGATTACCGCCATCGCACTTGAGATGTAAAATCCGACATAGATTGCCACTCTGAAACCGAGCATCGTCACTAAAATCGCCGATGGCAGTGCAATTGGGATAAAGTTGATAATTAAATTTTGATTTAATCGGTACTCTTGGCTGACCTCAAAGAAAAGTTTCATGGCAAAAAAATTGATAATCATTGAGATAATCGTTACCGAAGAGAGGGTTAAAATTTTGAAGTTGCTGTTCATCACATCGGGGTGAATGTGGTAAACATAGAAACCGATAAAAACCACCAGCAGCAGACTGAAGATTGCTTTCTGAATCATAAATGTATAATTTTTACCTTCGGCATTACGCATAAGTTCTTGCTCTGAATGGGTTTTTAAACTCAAAAGAATTTCGGGGGTGATGATTTCTCCCTTGCTGACAATCGGAGAGTTTTTACTGACATCAATCATCACATTCGGGACTTTTGCGGCGATTTCTGCACGATTTTTTTCAGTTTTAGCATGGTCGTAATAGAGGTTGCTTTTGTCCTTGTAGAGTTTTTCAAAAACCGCAATAATTGATGATTTTTCGGAAATATTCTTTGCGACAGCTTGAGCGAAACTTTTGCAGTCAAGTACCTCATTTACCGGTTTGCTTGCTCTTTCTCTGCCTGCGAGGTCAATAATTTTGATGCTGTCATTAATTTTGCGATTATTTTTCTCCTCAAGCGGCAGTATTCCGGTGCCAATTAAGGTGTCAATTTCTTTCTCAAAAGCAATTAAATTCTCACTTGAGTGATTGAAAAAATTGAGCGTTGCGAAATCTTCCGCAGAAAGATTTGCAACTATTTCCGATAATGGCACTCCCGGAATTACAGTTAAATGGTTATTGACCCTCTCGGCATCCTCACGCAGTTTGAGAACTTCCAGAAAACGCATTAATACCGAGCGGATGTCTGCACTGCTTTCTGCGGAAATCTGATAGTAGTATGGTTGCAGATTAATGGCCTTTTCTTTCGCCTGATTGGTGGCAATTTCATCTATATAAGAGTAATCAAATTTGGCAAAAATGTAGCGAGGCGACTTCTGTTTCTCGACAAAATCGTACTCAGCATGAATCTCCCTCGGTAAATTCATAATGACTGTCGAGACAACCCACATAAGCAGCAGCAAAAACACTGCCAAAGGCTTCGAGCGTTCCGCCGCAATTGCTAATTCATTCTGCTCGGAAAGTTGCCGCCGTCTGATACCGATAAAGTTATCGCTGAAAGGGAAAAGTTTTTTTATTTTTTTGAACATTACAGAAAATTATGTAATAAATCACACTTTTTTTTGAATTACTTCTGTGCCGGAATTTTTAATTTCATTCCCGGATAGAGTTTGTTCGGATCCTTGATTACATCCTCATTTGCCTTATAAATATGCATAAATTTGTTTCCGTCGCCATAGAATTTTTTAGCGATAGTTGACAAACTGTCATTTTTCTCTACGACATATTCGGTAAATTCAGTTTTCTTAACTTCATCCAAAGGAGTCTCTTCGCTTGGGGTGTCGGTAACATTTTTAGCAGCATCGCCCTCGGGAGCGACAGTTGTTTCTGCTTCTTTTTCTTTAGGTTCTTCTGCGGGTAAATTCTCTTGGGTAAATTCATCTGCCGCATTTTCCTCGATTACCGGCAAGTTGCTATTTGCAGTCGGCTGGTCCGGCAATTCGATATTGGTGTAGGGGACGTTGCGAGATGAAGCTGTTACTGCCTGCGGCAAGAGATCCGGAGATTTCCAGCCGGGGTACATTTCCTGTAAATAAGTTGCCCACTCCTGTTCTTCGGCACCGAGAGCTCTTGGTTTCAGGGTCGGGGTGCATCCGCAGATAATAACCATAGCAGCAATTAAAGTTAAAAACAATACATTTTTCATTTTTCATTCCTCATTATTATACTAAATTTTAGTGTTAAAAAAATTAAACTTAATATAATATAAGTTAATTACTTTAAATGTCAATTAAATTAGTAATTTTTTTGCGTTTTTTTTGCGATACCCCATAATTCGTATTTTCAAATTTTCAAAAAATCAGAGAATAACTGCCGTTTGCAAATTTTTTGAAACTGCCGTCAGCCATTTTTACTTCAGCTGAAACTCCCGAAGGAATTTCAAAATCATAGATTATTTTACCATTTTCACGGTGCCATGCAGCCTTGATTAAACCGCTTCTCCCGTCATAACTTGCTTCGGCAAATTCCAAATCATTGACGAATATCGGATTCAGGATAATTTTATCTCCACCGCAGGAATCTTCATGCAACTGGATACCGGCAATATGGCGGAAAAGCCAGCCGCAAGGCGCTCCGAGCATCGGGTGATTATGGGAATTCATGCCTCTGCCCTCCGAGAGTTCCCAGCGTTCCCAAAGAGTTGTTGCCCCATTGGCAATCATAAATCCCCAGCCGGGATAATCTTCAGAGTTAATAAGTTTCCATACATGTTCGGCATAACCGTATTGAGCAAGCACTTCAATCAGGTATTTTGTACCGATATTACCGGTAATGTGTTTATAATTATTATCGGCAAAAAGTTCTGCCAATCGGTCGGCGGCACTCTGTCTTTCCGCTTCGGGGAAAAGTTTGCAGTAGATTGCATAAGCATAAGCCGCCTGGCTTTCCTCATTGAGTCTGCCGTGTGCTGAATGCCATTTTTTGAGAAAAGCGTTTTGCACTTCGTCGGCTTTGGCTTGCAAGTAAGCAACTTCCTGCTTATTATCGAGGATAGAAGCGATTTGGCTTAATTGATTGATTGCGTAAAAAATCAATGCCGTTGAAACAAGTTCTCTTGGGACTGTAACATTATTGGCAACGCCTCTGCCGTTATTGAATTTTAATGGCGGAACCCAGTCGCCGACCGGACCTTTGTAGAAAATTCCGTCTTCGCGTCGGAGCGAGAGCAGGCGATCAATCCAGTGTCGCAACTTCGGATAAAGTTTCTGCATCTGCACCTTTTTGCCGTAGAACTTGTAATTATTCAAAGTTGCTTCAATGAAACTGGAACACACAGGGTCAGTATCAAATCCCCAATACAACGGGGCAGTCATCGGCACTTCGCCCGTAATGGGGTCTTGAGCTTCGGCAATATCCTGCAACCACTTGGAAATCAGATTTGATTCATCAAAAAGGTATAATGCACTCTCATTTCTTGCCATCATATCATTGAGCCAGCCCATGCGTTCGGTTCGTTGGGGGCAGTCGGTAGGAACTGCGAATAGGTTGCTCTCTTCGGAGCGTAAAATTATTTTGAATATCTCATTGACCAATGGATTACTGCATTTGAAATCGCCTGCACGACGGCAGTTGTTGCGGATAACGACTCCTGTCAGCGTTTCAGTGGTAAATTCTTCGGTTAGACCGATTACTTCGACATAGCGGAATCCGTGATAAGTGAATCGTGGTTCAAATATCTCCCAATCACCTGTGCCTGCGGCAGTATAAGTATCCATGGCGACTTCTCCGAGGAGATTTGCCTGATTGGCAGTTTTGTCGTCGTTACGCATCTCCGAAAAAAGCATTTTAATGGTTGTTCCTGCGGGGGCTTTGACCTTCAATCGACAGAATCCTGCGAAGTTGCGTCCGAAATCAACTGTGTAGTGTCCGTCGCCGAGTTTTTCCCAGAGAACAGGTTTTATCTCTTCTTGGGGGGTGATCGGTTCTTCTTCAAAACCGCGCGGAGTGTTGGCAGTTGAGGTCGTTAAACGCATCGCACTGCGGTAATCTGGAAAAAATTTAGCATCGGCTTCACGCCAATTTGCAGGCAATTCTTTAGTTGCATCATACTCTTCGCCACCGAAAAAACTATTTCTGACAATCGGCGATTTGGTGCAGACCGGCATAGAGGAGATGTGTGAACGGGTGATTAATTCGCCGTCGCCCTCAAATCTGTAACGCAACTGTACGCTCCCTGCCCAGCCGTAACCGACGTAAAATGATAAGTTGTTGCGTCCGATAACTGCCAAATCGGTAAGGTCATAAGTCATGTAGTGGAAACTCTGCGAATAATCGGTTTGCGGCGGCTGCAATAAACTGTTGCCGCCGAGTTTATGACCGTTAAAGTAGGAGTCAACGCAGCTTCCTGCGACATACAGACGGAGTTTTTTGTATTTTTTCTTTAATTCCTCAATTTTCTGGAAAGCGATTGCCGCACCTGCCCAGCCTGCGGGGAATCCGAAATATTGAGCATCCCAATCTTTTTCAGAGAGCAGTCCTGCCTCGAAAAAGTGTATATCGCTCCATTCGCCCTGCACATCATTTTCATCCCAGAGCGAGAGTTGAAAGCAGATATATTCTCTGCTCTGCAAATTGCCTTTGCCGTAAGGAATTGCGGACATTGAATCGCTGATAACCTTGCCGGAGTCCCAAATGAAATTACCTGCGGATAAATCTTCAGTGCTGTGTGCGGCACGAATCTGCCATGCACTCTGCTTGACGGCTCCTGAAATCCGCCATGAAAATTCCGGGGTGTCGCCATTAATACCGATAGGATTTACAAAGTTGTTTACTCTGATGTCAGTTGTCAAAATTTTGCTCATAAAAACTCCTGTATCAAAAAATTTTCTAATTTGCATTTTGTTGTAATATACCTTAAAAACAGAGAAAAACAAGATATTATTTGAGAACTTTTAGAAAAATATTTGACTTTTTGACAGGGTGGGGTATATTAACTGTTATTGTAGCATAGGGGTGCTGTTGTCACGGGGACAACGGCTGAGATCAGACCCTTTGAACCTGAAACGGGTAATGCCGGCGTAGGAAAAAGAAATGAAAAATATTTTTAGTTACATTTTTTATGGTGCTTTCCGCACCGACATGCCCAAAAATGGAGCAGAAAGAAGCTCCGGAAAGGATTTTTTCGTATGTCTGCGGAAAACATTATCTCAACAGCAATCATCAGTAAATTCAGTGAGAAACTCATTAACGGTTTGAAACTCGATGTCGCCATTGTCGGCGGCGGCCCGTCCGCATTGGTTGCCGCCCGTGATCTGGCAAAAGCAGGGCTAAAAACGGCAATTTTTGAGCGGAAACTTGCCCCCGGCGGCGGCACATGGGGCGGTGGAATGCTTTTTAATGAAGTAGTTGTGCAGGATGAAGCACTTGATATTTTGGATGATTTTCAAATCACCCACCGAAAACTGGAGAATGCGGAAACTTATCACACCCTTGATTCAGTGGAAATGGCAAGCGGATTGATTTTTGGTGCATTAAAGGCAGGGGCAACGATTTTTAATTCTGTTAGCGTGGAAGACCTCGTTTTTAAAAACGGCAAGGTCAATGGTTTAGTTATCAATTGGACGCCCGTAGAGCGTTTGGGTATGCATGTTGACCCATTGACCGTCATTGCCGAAAATGTCATCGACGGAACAGGACATCCGAGCGAAATTCTGAACCTCGCAGTCAAAAAAGCAAAAATTCAACTCGATACGCCAACTGGTGATATTATTGGAGAAAAACCGATGTGGGTGGAGAATGGCGAAGCGTCCACCGTTGAAAATACCAGAGAATATTTTCCGGGCTTGTATGCATGCGGAATGAGTGCTAATAATGTTATGGGCGGTTACCGAATGGGGCCGATTTTCGGCGGAATGCTCATGTCGGGGCGAAAGGTTGCGAAATTAATTATTGACAAGCACCCACTTAAATAAAAATTAAGAATTAAGAATGCATCCTCCGTCGCCAAAGGCTATGGAGGACAGTGAAATTAAGAATTATGGGTGGTGTCGCTTGAATAGCGACTTGAGGATATAGCGTGCTTCGCACTTACAACTGGATGCTTCGCATGGCATAACGCCACGCTCTGCATGACGCAGGTGTGCGATACCACGGGGGGCAATGACAAGCCCAACTCGTCATGAGAGAGGAGCGAGAGCTGTCCGAGCAATCCAGTATAAGTGTCGCAAGACACGCTATAAAAAAAGTGGCACGAAATAAATTCGTGCCACACAATTTGTAATTTCTAATTTATTTAGTACAGCATCTTCTCTTTTTTGACTATAGTGAAGTTATCGCCGTTACGTCTGACAGTTACCAAAATTTTCTCCTCGGCAGTTATTTTGTCAACAACATCTGCCGCCAATGAATTCGGATTCAAACTCTGGGCGACAATCAAAATCTGGAACTCTTCGGGGAATTTTTCGACTTTAACAATCGGAATTAAGTTGTCAACCAAACCGTAAAGACGTTTTTTCTGGTCATTATCAAGGTTTTCAATTGAGATATTATTGTCATCACCGTAAAGTTTATCTGAACTATACAATTCATTCCAAGTTTCAGTAATAACTCTCAATACGTCGCCTCGATTGCGTAATTGCCATTCTGTATCATCTTTGTTGCTAACCAGATTGCCGACAATTCCCGTAATACCGCCATTGCCTAAAATCAGATGATCTTCATCGAAAGTTCCGTCAAAAATCGCCTCATCGGGATTGCTTGACTCTCCGCCGATAGCATTTGCATCATAGAACTTCAAGTCAGTTAATAAGCCTTTCCAAATATCGGGAGCAGCGGTATTGGCATTGACCTTGTAGAAACTATCGCTCAATGGGTCATTATCGGCAGTTTCAATATCAAGCTTATCCAAAATTTTGGCATCACCGTCAGCAAAAGTTGGATTATTCGCAGTTGAAGCTTTGATGATATTCAAAGTTTTCTATGCTTCGCCGCGAGAAATTCCTGCCAAAGTGCTAAATTTAATCGGGGTATTGACATCAGGATTATTAAATCTCTCAACAATTCCCAGATATTTCATTGATTTAAGCATGTTTTCAAAATTTGGGGTATTTGAATTTGTACTTAAATTAACAGCACCATTTCCAGTTTCGGTTCTTCGTTCCCAATCTTTCGCATTCAAATTCGCTCTGGGGTCTGCATTGATATGGGCGAGACACATTGTATAAGTTCCGCTATCATCAGTTCCGCTATTGGTTAAAAAACTGAGTGCGGTTAAATCTCCTGCATCGTCAGGATTGGGATTTTGAGTAATCTCATTCGCATTAAAATTTACATAATCGATATTTCTTGAATTTGTGGTGTCAGTTAACAACATATTTCCCATTTTTACTTCACAGACACTATCAATTTGTAAAATTTTATCAATACTTTTCAAGGTCGGGGTAAAAGAAGATTCTAATTCCGGAGCGCTCTGCCCTGCAGGCGGAGTCCATAAGTTAAATGCCTCTTTTATTTTATCAATTACATAAGTATCCGTCCATACGGCAGTATCGGTAGATAGAGTTGCTTCATTGACGGTTGTATCATTGAAAGAAATTGCATTTTGGTAATAAGTTATTTTGTCTGTACTACCTGAATTTTTTTCTGTCCATGTTTTAGATTTAGGTGAGTTCAAATCATCAAAAGTTGTTGAATTGTATTCCCCGGCAGACGGCAAATTAAATTCAATAATGTTTCCGTCTGAAGTATTTTTAAAGTCAAAACGTAAAGCCTCAGGAACACTATCATCATCCAAATTAATAGCAATAGATGCCGTACCCATTTGAGTATCATCATTTATATCCTTGTAGTTATACGGCACATTGAAAGTTGCCTGATATTTGGTTACTTTAAATTTTCCTCTTACGCTGTCAATTTTGAATTGTAATTGAGTTGCAATATCAGAACCATACAAATCCACCAATTTAATTTGAGGATTCAGAGTTAAATTAATTTTAGTTTTTGTTCCGTTCATTTCAGGTGCAGCACGCAAATTCAAGGCAAATTCAGAAATATACGGAGTTTTCTCATTTCCGGTGTAAGAGGGGGCAGTATCTAAAGTCCAAGAACCTGCAGGTATATCATCATCACTTGTAATATCATCATTATCGTCAAGGAAATCTTTCATATTTGCCGTAACTTGATTGCGGAAAGTTGCAGCAGGATCAGTCCCGGCAAAGTTATTAGTCGCAACGCCGATATTTCCCAAATAGGGGATAGCAGTTTTTATGCCATCAATATCTGTGCCGTTCCAAAAAGTCTGATTATTCAAATTAATTCTATCAGTGCCGTCGGCAGGTTGCCTGTCGCTCGGATAACCTGCCAAATTGAAAGTCATTTTTTGGTAAAGAGCATTAATATCCTTGTTTTTATCAGAGTTATTATTAAAATCTCCATTTGCAAGTTCTCCAACAAACATTGCTGCATCAATTAATTTGCTTGAATTTGTGAGAGTACGCAATTGGTCGTCAATGACAGTAGCACCGCTTTTTTGACTGAGTTTCAAACCGTTGATGCTTTCAAAATCAGTTTGAGTTGAATTAAAAAAATCATATTCATTATTGAGCAAATTTGTAATGTCAAAGTCAATAGATTTACCTTTTCTTTCGGGCAAAGTTGCGGGACTATCCATAATCATTGCCGCATTGACTTGCCCCTTATCAGGCAAAACCGCGTATGCAAAGCGACCGATGTCGTTATTGTTGTCATCCTGCAAATATACCCATCTGGGCTGTTCAATGAATGATCTGCCTGCATTAGCAACCCAAGTTTCATTTGCATCATCGAGAGCATTACGATTTGTCGGATAGCGATAGAGAAAAATATCATCGCTATTGGGGAATAATTTGGTATCCATTGCGCCTTTGAGACCGCCGTAAGAACGTTTCAATGCGGCAGTTTCAGTATCGCTGTGAGAGGTGCTGTGAACTTCAATATAACCGTCATCATCAGTTGGATTTTCGCTATCTAAAGGAGATGGCAGTTGATCATTTTCCACCCAACTTACGAAGTTATTGAAGCGGTCAATCGGGTACGGAGTATTGATATTATTAGCAACACAATATTTCAGACTCATCAAAGCACGGTTAAGTGCCATATCGCTGATATTCTGAACATTGTGCAATTGTTTTTTTGTCTCTGCTACACGGCTGTCGAGCAGTGCATTAGTAACAAAACTCATAATAAGTATCATCATCAGTGACAGCAGTGCCAGTGCCAGAATCACTGCTGACCCACGCTCTCTAATGTTTGTCTTTTTCATATTAAATCCTTTCCTTTTTTTCTGGATTCTTCGTCGTTTCACTCCTCTCTCATGACGAGTTCGGCTCGTCATTGCCCCCGTGGCATCGCACACCTACGTCATGCAGAGCGTGGCGTTATGCCATGCGAAGCATCCAGCATATTTTTCGTGGAGCAAAAAGCTCCACACCTTATTTCCCTGCACCCACCCACGGGTTTTTCTCTGGATTCTTCGGAACTTGCGTTCCTCTGAATGACGAGTTCGGCTCGTCATTGCCCCCGTGGCATGTTCAACTGCCGTCATCCAGAGGGGCAAAGCCCCGAAGGATCCAGTTGTAAGTGCGAAGCACGCTATATCCTTAAGTCGCTATCCAAGCGACACCACCCATAATTCTTAATTCCACTGTCCTCCATAGCTTTTAGCGACGGAGGATGCATTCTTAATTCTTAATTTCGCTATCCTCCATAGCCTTTGGCGAAGGAGGATTAATTTCTCTACGGCAGTGTTACGATTCTGGAAAAAACAAATGCTTTTTCATTATAAAAGTCGTTTTTTGCCCCTCCTGTATTCATGTTTCGCCAAATTTCAAAGTCTTCAGGGGCAAGGGTTTCCAAGTTTATCTGTAAATATTTAATATTTGTGGCATCCAAGTCGTTGGTGCCGAATTCATTGTCGTAGGCAGTGATGCTGAAGCGAGTAACATTATTAAGCAAAGTAGTATAGTTAGTCTCGTAGGCTGCCCAGTTGCTGCTGTCATTGGCAATTCCGTCATTACCGACATCAAAAACCACCAGCAAGTTTCCGTAATTCTGTGAATTTTCCTGCTTATTCAAAGCAATTCCGAATAGACCGTAACGTGCTTCATTCAACTCTTTAGCTTCAAATGAGGCAATGCTTCTAAATGCCAGATAATCGGGCGCCGCTGTTGAAGCAAATTCAATTGAATTATTTGAAGACGTGAATAATTCTCCGCCACGCAGATGAGAGTCTTTGGCACTATCACTGAATAGATCCTCACGATAGGAATTTTTTAACATATCCTCAATGTAATCAAGTGCAATTTTGGTGCTTGCACTGATTTTGCTGTTGCTGACATTTTTGGAGAGTACGTCCATGGATAAACTGAATATACTCATAGTTACGACCATCAGGATCGCAAAAATCGCTGACGCCGCTAAAAGCTCTATCAAGCTGAAATTATATCTAATTTTTTTCATAATACTTCAAGCTCCTGTTATTAAGAAACTACTAATTTTTATTTCCTCATGTAGTCAAATTTGTAGTAACTTACTTCCTGTAATTCCTCATCCACACCGGCAGGACTGGCAACTCTGATTACAACCGTTAACCCCGGGGCATAACCATTATATTCCTCGCCCTCTTCGAGGAAGTTACCATTGATATTCAAGTTTGCAATCGGTTCTTTCCAAACGCTGACATCATAGGATGCAAGCAATTGCTTGTTGCTGTTTTCGACGATGGAATTTGAAGCATTGTAAATTCCCTTGTAGTAGCTGACTCTGAATGGAGCGTAAAATAACTCATCTTCGTGAATCATTGCCGCACCGTCTGCATTTTCAAAAATTATCGGAGCGAATTGGTCGGCTCTTTCAATATCAATTGCTTTGGTTTTTTCGTCAGGAGTGCCATTATCTGTATGGCTGTCTCTGAATAAATCATAGAAACTCTGCCATGCATTAATGGTTGTTAGTTGCTGTAAACCTGTATTGGGGTCAATTACCGGATTCCCTGAAGCGTCAAATACGGGGCGGTTTTGTGGTGTAGCGGCACTGTATTCAGCATCGACGAAAGCCTTTACAAGCGATACCACATCGGCAGTTTTGTCGCTCTCTGAAGCTCTTTTCCCCTGCTTCAAAATCGTCGGAAAAACTCCCATAATCGCAGCGATACCGAAAGCAACGACCGCAATTGCAACGGCGATTTCCACCATATTAAAGTTAAATTTTCTTAATTTTGCAGCCATCTCACTTCTCCTGTAAAGTAGTTAAGTTCCAATTTAGCAGACTCTATCGGAGTTGTTGACCCGCTTGCAGGGATTTCAATTTTATTTACAATTCCGAAATACAAATTGTTGTTGCTGCTTGCCGCTATTACTTTTCCGCTTGAGTTGAAGCTCAAAACTCTCATGGTTACTCCGCTGCTTTGCCGCTTCCATGTGATAGTCTCAGTTGCCAGAGCGGCAAAACTGCTGTTGGTAGAGCCGCTGAAGCGGTATGGCTCAAGCCAACTTCTCTCAGTTGTTTTTATCCCATTTGTATCGTAATTAAAAAACGGGTCAGTTCCCTGGCTGAAAACTCGGGCAATTTTTATATCTTTGTCGAGTTCATACCATTTAATAAGTTCAGTATGTTCACTTTGGCTGTAATAACGAACTCCGATATACTGGCGAGTCCGATCTTCGTAAAAAATTACACTGGCGGTTCTTCTCGAGATAATTGCTTCTGCACGGGCTTTCTGCAAAGCCGCACTTAAAGTCTGACCTGCACGCACAAGTTCATTGCCCTTCATCGCCCGAAGAAAACCGGGGAGAACAACGGTAAGCAGAACTCCGATGATCGCAATTACCGCAAGCATTTCAATTAAAGTAAACTTCGATTTTTTGCAAGATTTTCTCATTTTCACCTCACAAAATAATTTTTTTAACTCTATTCTTTCCAACTGATAATATTATCTTTATTGGTGCCGTTAGTGTCACTATTGTCTTTAGTATCTACACCTTTTGAATAGATGAAGAGATCTCCGAAAAATTCACGAGCTGCCACATTTGAGTCAGTGGCGTGATTGTATGACGGAATACGCATTCTCGGGAATCTGCGACCGTCGGCATCGGCATTTTCGTAGTTATAAATAGCGATGACATATTGTTTGCCCCACGGGTCGATCATCAATTTTCTATTTGCTTCAGTCGAAGCACCTGCGAAATTTGACGGTACTTCCATGAAAGAAGTTCTTTTGCGGTTAATTGTAGTGTTGAAACCAATTAATTCACGCATGTAAGCAACATAAGCATCGGTGTTGCTTGTTTGACCGTCTTTGCCCCCGAATTTCCACTGGTGGTGTGTGCCGCTGGCAGAAAAGTTCGATGTAGCATAAGTGCCTGATGTTACACCGCTGAAGAAATCATTTGAAGCCATTTTGCCATAAGTAGTTTTCATTGAAACAATTGCAGTTTTGAGTGCTTGAATATCGGCACGGGCTTGGGTTTCACGAGCTTTGAGTCGAGCCTTGTTAACTGCCGGGAGCAGCAAGCCTGCCAAAATCGCAATAATTGCAATTACGGTTAAAAGTTCAGTTAAAGTAAAGTTAAATTTTTTCATATCTACCTCCTTATGGGTTATTTGTCCAAATTAAAGTTCGTAATATCATCAATTGCCTCTGGGAAGTCATCAATGTCATAATCCAAATCGCCTCCTTTTTCCGTAGCAATGTCCGCAATGTTAAAAATCAGGTCATTCCCTGCTGAAATAATATCAAATGCACCTTGGTTAATTTTATTTGCATGGGTTCTGTAAACTAATGGCTGATCCCAGCCGTCAAGCAATGTGTAGCAATTATCCTCTCGCAAAACATTCATATCCTCAAGGTCAATCATCTTCACAAAATCAGAGATATATCTCGCTAAACTGTGATTATTCAAATGGGTGTAGCCATTGATACTGCGGTCATCGAGGTCAATAATAAAATAACGATTAGATGAATTATTGTATGCATATCCGTTGGGAATTCCTGCTCCGCTTACTTCGGGGGGGAAAATGCCGTATTTTTTATGAAGTTCATTAAGCACGAGTTCGAGCTTGAGAATTGTTGACTTGGTCGCCGCCTCCCGTGAAGACTTCATCGCCATATTGTATCCGCCGATTGACAGTGCAATCACAATTGCAGTAATTGCCACAACCGCAAGCATTTCAACTAATGTAAATTCAGCATATTTACGCATTTTATCACCTCAAAAATATTATACTCTGATAGTTTCACCCATATTTTAGCATGTTTTCAAGTAAAAATCAAGCGGTTTTCAGAGAAAAACTGAAAAAAAATAGAAAAAATTACTGAAAATGGCAAAATAATCTATGATTTTGAAATTCCGTCGGGAGTTTCAGCTGACGTAAAAATGGCTGACGGCAGTTTCAAAAAATTTGCAAGCGGCAGTTATTCTCTGATTTTTTGAAAATATGAATAAATACAGATTAATCTAAATATTTATCAGGATTTTACTCTGTTGATTTTTCTGATTTCCAAAGGAGATGCCCCTAATGATCGCTGAATAAATTTTAAAAAAGTCTGGGGGTTATTAAATCCACATCGCTCAGCAATTTCCGATATGGGCAAATCTGTACCAGTCAGTAATGACTGCGCAAGATCAAGGCGGCGGTTTAAAATATATCTCCCCGGCGGGACTCCGGTTGATTCATTGAAAATTTTGGTCAGTTTTACCCGTGAAATTTTAAGAGCAGCGCAGAGCGAATTAATGTCAAGCAGAGGATCACTTATTTGCGAATGAATCAAGTGTTGTGCATGCTTAAAGTATTGCCCCGTATAGGTACTGCTTGAATCTGTTCCCCCCGCACATGCGAGGACATATAAGATTAAGGATAATAATTTCCGCATGGCAAATGGTGAATTGTCCACAATTAACTTCTCAATTTCACCAAAGGTTTCGGCAGGGTAAGGCATAGCGGCTTTTTGATGCCTTGCGTAGCGGTAGGCCAGTATTATGCTTTCGGCGAAAGGTCCGTCAAATGCGAGCCACCGCACTTGCCATTCGGGGGAAAGAGCTTTACGATTATGTGCTTCATAGGGAAGATAGAAAAATATATCATTAGGATGCATTTCGTATCTTCTACCGTAAAGTTCAATTTCCCCAATCCCTTTTACGCACCATAATAATTCGACAAAGGGCGTAATTTCTGCATTATATTGAGTGTAATTCGGAGTGGCAGTATGTATTCCGGTGCAGTAAGCATAGAAGGGCAATGGCAGTAGCGGCAGATTTCCTGAATTGGGTCTTAAATAGTTGAATGAATCTATATTTTTCATTTACAAAATTCCTCATATCTATACAAAAAATTATATTGCTTTTATTTAATATACTGCATATATAAGATAAATCAAGTTGAATATTGTAAAAATACAATAAATATAAAATTACTTTTTATTTTACAAAAAGACTATTGTTATTTTTCGTTAGTTATGCTATTATATATGCAGTAAATAAATTTTATTTACAGACGTAACTTAAAACAAAGGAGGAAAAAATGCAAAAAATGAAATTTAATTTGACTGAAATGATCGTCCTGATGACGGTTGCCTGTGTGTTATTCACATTAGCAATTCCATTTTTCAGCCAGGCACAGGAGGAGGCAAAAGCAGTCGGATGTATTGCTAATTTGCAGAAGTCAATGCAATGTGTTAGTGCCTATGCGGAGAGTCATAACCAAAAAGTTCTTTTAGCTACTGCCAAACAGCACTGCTGGGTTCGCAATGTCTATCGTGATGTCGGCAATGTGGAAGCAATAAAAAATGGTTTTACTTGCCCCGACTTGAACCCATCTGATTGGTACAGCAGAACTTATGGATTCTTTTTCGCAGGCAATGATTTACCTTATGTAAAAAAACATGGTTCTCCGAGTATAATTGAAAATGGCAACAAAATGGTGGATATAAGCAAAATTATTGAACCGGAAACTTTTTTGCTTTTTGCTGATAGTTATAAAGTAAAAGACAACGGGCAGAGCGGAGATGCTTTTCACCCCAACAGTGCCGGCAATAAAATTCATTTGCGTCACAACGGCAAAGCTAATATGGCTTTTTATGACGGTCATGCCGAAGCGAAAAGTTTTGAGGAATTTAAAGCAATTCCAAGTGCGGTTTTAACCTGGGGAATCTTGCAGAAAAAAACTTTTTTGAATGAAGATTTATCCGAACTTCAATGATATAAATAGATGAAAAATTAACAAAAAAATAAGGAAGAATTATTATGAAAAAATCATTAAATTTCACTTTGATTGAACTTTTAGTTGTAATCGCAATTATCGCAATTTTGGCAGGGATGCTGTTGCCGGCTTTGAATAAGGCTCGCGAAAAAGCACGGGCAATCAGCTGTACAAATAACTTAAAAACTTCAGCATTGACTGTTATTATGTATGGCGATTCCAATGATGGTATTACTCTCTGGACTGACGGAGATAAAACTCATTGGACTGTAACCATGGGGGAAGTTAAGCAGGGTGAGAATGCTGACGGCAAAGAAAAATTCTATTCATGCCCCTCTTTGAAAGTTGAAAACTGGTATACTCAGGGCTTTGGTTATTATTTTGGTTCAAATGACCCGTATGCAACTGCTAATGGCAGTCCATACGCTTCAACTTCTGAACCGAAAACAAAAACTGCCATTATGCACAAAATTAAAAATCCGGGCAGCTTGCTAATGCTTGCTGATTCATTCAAACAAAATTCACAAATGGCAGAGCAAGTCCACGCTAACGATGGTATGAATAAAATTCAATTACGCCACGGCGATGCTGCCAATATGTCTTTTTGGGACGGTCATGTTGAACGCCATACTTGGAAGAGTTTTAAAGGTGATGTTTTGGGAATAGTTGTAATATCCTGGGGCTCAATGCAGATTAAAACTTTCGTTGATTCTGCCGGTAATGCAGTAACTCAATAATTAATAATATTTTTCATAATTAAAGATAAAATTTCAGAAGGAGAATAATTCATGAAGAAGGTTATTTTGTGCCTTTACCTTTGGTGTGCCGTAATCGGCGGAGTTTTTGCCGCCGGAGAAGCGCCTTATTATCGGGTTGGAAAATTCAATAAAGTTGATATTTTCAGTTGCTTTGAAGCGGATCGATTTCCGGCTTGGCCTAAAAAAGGTGATGATCATATTTCCATGACAATTATCGGCTTGGGCAGATTTGATAACGGACAGAAGCAATTACAGCTTAAAAGTAAAAACAATATCGGCGGAGTATATCTTGCAGATGATGGGAAAATCAGTTGTGAGTTGTATTCATCCGTAATAAATTTGGGGAAAAATCATTTTCAATACAATGTTACAATTAAAAACGTCAAGGCAGAAAAAGATTTTAAGCCCTATGTCGACTTGACTTTTAATGATAATATGCATGATCGGAAATTTGAGTTGGATTATACCTTAAATGGAGAAAAAATTACAAAACAAATTAAAATTACCCCCAAAGTTTCTAAAGAAAATTTTATCTATGATATGGATAATTTGTATTCTGAAATCAGAATTCCGATGATTCAGGGGATGGTCAAAATTACTAATTTCAAAGCTCATGTCTGGGGACTTAAATACGGACATGCCATGGGTAATTTGCGATTATACCTGAATAAAGATGATAATGGAGAATACAAGGCTTCTTTTGATATAAGTTTGACTCCTTTTGAAATATATCCTTTTGACCTCCGGAGTTCTGTCAATATGGGTTTCGCCGATGAAGTTGCCAAAGACGGTAAAGGCGGTTGGACAGATGAGGGGGCGGACAATGATTTCCGGGCGATGAAAGTTGGCATGCAGAGATTGGTAAATATGGATTTTGATATTATCAATCCCGGGAAAAACAATGGTAAAAGTTGTTTGATTTTTGCTAATAGTTTTGCTCCTAAAATGGCAGAAAAAGTTATTTTGAATGGGGAGAACAGGAAATTTAATTATCTCTATTTTATCCACTCGGCGGCTTGGGTAGTCAAGGATAAAATTGCAGGTAAAATTATTGTTCAATATCTTGACGGCAGCGAAAAAATTATTGAAGTGAAAGTCGGCCGTGATGTCGGTAACTGGTGGAAGCCGCAGAATTTAGTTAACGCCTGCCCAGCCTTTGTGGCGGATAATCCACGTTGTGCCGATGTCGGGGTGCAATTAAGCAGATTTGCGATTGATAATAAAGAGATAAAAAATATTGTTCTTGAAAAAAGTCCTGACAATGTCCAATGGATAGTTTTGGCAATTAACGGAGTAAATACTCACGATATTCCTTTCAGTATGGAGAACCGCTCCGAAAAAGATTGGAATATTGCAAGTTCTAAAGATTACCGGCAAATTAAACTTTGGCAAACTCCGATAGACAATTCTATTTTGGATTTTTCCTTTATGTCTGATGCTCCTGCAGGAAAATACGGCAAGGTTGTAATTAGAAACGGCAGATTTGAATTTGAAAAACGCCCCGGTGTACAGGCTCGATTTTTCGGTGCAAATATCTGTGAAGATGCAGCTCAAATGCTGGATAAGGATTTAGCAGTATTTATTCCCAGATTTAAGAAAATGGGGTTTAATTCCATTCGTTTTCATCACCATGACGGTGCATTGGTTCTGCAAGGGAAAGAGTTGAAAATTAACACCGAAAGACTTGATGATTTATTCCGTACTTTTGCGAAATTCAAAGAGGCCGGATTTTATTCAACTATCGACCTTTTTGTTTCCCGTAAAAATGGTTTTAACTTGGATTCTACCGAGGGAATCAAAGTTCTGTGCATGATTGACAAAGAAACCCGAAACAATTTGAAAGAGTTTGCAAGAATCATGCTGACTACGGTTAATCCTTATACCGGAATGACATTGGCAGAAGATCCTGCCTTGTTATCAATCAGCCATATCAATGAAAATGGACAATTCTATAACTGGGAAATTCTGCATAATGCCAAACCCGGCGGATTTTTTGATAAAATTGTCAAAGCCAGATTCGCAGAATGGTGTGAAAAAAACAGTGTGGAAAATGATTTCAAAAATGTTGAATTACTGACTGAATTTATCACTGATATGCAGAATGATAGTTTCCGTGATATGAAGGAATTTCTCGCTTCGTTAGGTGTGAATGCTCCGCAAACTGATATGAATTGCGGCGACGTTCTGGCACAGGCCCCTGTCAGGAATAATTATGACTATGTGGATATCCACTTTTATTTGGATCATCCGACTTTTCCGAAAGGCGGCTGGGGATTGCCGATGCAATTCAAAAACAAGAGTGCAGGAGCGACATTTTATGAGGAATTGCTCTATCCTTTTGCTTCCAGATTAAGCGGAAAACCATTTATGATTACTGAATATAAGTATTGTATTCCAAATTGTTATCGTTTGGAAGCAGGTGCATTAGTCGGGGCATTGCTGGGCTTGCATGAAGTTGACGGCATTTATGATTTCAGTCCGGGGATGTATTTGCGTTCTTATGAGAATTATTTGAAGGAGGAAGCCAAATCTTTTTCAGTTTTTTCATGTTTCAATGATCCTGTAACTTCATTAAGCAACCGCCTGATTGCCCTTTTATATTTGCGTGGAGATATGCCGAAAGCGGTAAATAATTATTATTTGTCAGTGCCTAATGATATTACTTGCAGTTCGAATGCTATGACTTGGCGTCATCCTGATAGAAAGAATAACAACGATAGAACTCCTGATGCCTTCAATCGCTTGGCATTAGTCAGTTCAACTTCGATTAAAATTGATGCTCAAAAGAGCAAAAATACCTTCAATGTGGATGAAGTTTTCAATAATGACGATAATGCACTTTTAAGAAAAATTGGTGTCGATGCCCAAAAAGAGATTGTATCAGATAATGGAGCTTTGCGGGTTTTGCCTGCGAAAAATCGCTGTATTGTTATTACTCCCAAAACTGAAGCAATTACTTTGGAAGAAAAATCTGGTGCAGCTAAGCTTTTGCAAGTAAGTGATAATAAACTTTTTTCAGCCTATGCGGCTTCGGCGATGGATGGAAAAAATCTTGCTGACAGTAAGAAAATTTTGCTTTTACATATTACAGATATAAAGCATGGCAATAACAATTATAAACTTTACCGTGATAATTTACGGGTATATAGCTGGAATGCCGCGCCTGCTTTAATTCGTAAAGCAAGTGCAAAAATTTCTTTGACCAATTATGCTGCAGGAGAGATTGAAATTTATGCACTCAATATGGTCGGCAAAAAATTGCGAAAAGTCCCATATACTGTAAAAAATAATGTGATTTCATTTACAGTTGATAATACTATTGGAGAAGAACCTGCAATGGCGTATGAAATTATCAGGAAATAATGAATATGAGCAGTAGATTTATAATTATTTTTTGCAGTATAATTTTATTTTGCTGTGGTTGTGTAAATTTTGACAAGCACGACATTGAAACGGATAAAATTTCGCTGGCATCGGACTTTCAAGTTTTTCTGCAAGGAGATTTGTCAAGTAAAACTGCACTTGATTTATCCAAAGGAAGTAATAAATTTCCATGCGAAAGTGCAAAAATTAAAAACGACGGGAATTTTATTGACTTTGCAAAATTGGCAAAAGTGGATAAAATTACCCATCGTCAAGCAGGAATTATGCTGGCACAAATCCATGCAGAGAAAGAGCAGTTAATATACTTAGGAATTGGTGCCGATTGGTATTTTGAACTTTATCTCAATGGGGAATTGATTTATAATTGCTCACAGGGAAATTTATTCGCTGTTGCAAAAAATAATTATAAAATTCCGCTAAAAGTTAAAAAGGGCGAAAATCTGCTTGCTTTGCGAGTTCTTTCCGGCTCTAAAGGGTGGGGAATTTTCTGCAATATTGTCCAAAATGAAGTGGCTTTATCACATATTCCATGGGTTGTCAAGTCAGATATCGGAAGTGCAACTATTAATTTTATGACTAATAAGGCGATGGCGGCATTTCTGGAATATCGCAAAGAGGGTGAAGCCGGTTGGATTCGCTTAAAAAATTCTAAAACAGGCTTACTTAGAACTGATACAAATTTACATGTTTTTGAGTTAAATAATCTATTGGAAGATACTGTTTATGAATTTCGGGCGGTTTTGGCTCCTGACCGTCATTTTAACTTTGAATATCCGCAAAAAATTTATCGATTCAGGAGCTTGGGACATAAAAAAGATAATTATAAACTTTTTCTGGTCGGAGATACTCAAATAGATTCAGAAGATTTGAAAAAAACTTGGGATAATTTCAAGAAAAACACAGAGATAAATAATTGTGATTTTTTCGTCCACATCGGCGATACTGCAAATTTTATCGGCAATGCGGAAGAGCAATTGCTCACATCGACTTTAGATATTCTGCAAAGTGAGAGAGAGTTGCTTCCGAACTTAATTATGGTTCGTGGTAATCATGAATATTTGGGTAATGAAGCATTGAAGTTTGTTGATTTTTTCGGCGGAAAAAATGGAAAAAACTACTATTCATTTCAAGCAGGCAAAGTATTTTTTATCGTGCTTGACAGTGGATGCGATCACGCTTATTCCAAGGTGAAATATCACCCTTTTTATGCTTATTTGGATGATGATGCTTTGATTCAGGAACAGCGGAATTTTCTGCGTGAAGTTGTAAAAAAAACTGATTTCCAAAATTCTGAATTTCGAGTCGTTTTATCTCATGCCCCCGGCGTTATTCCCAGCCGCATGACTGACACTATAAATAAAATTTGCAATGGAATTTTATGGGGGGAGGATATTGACAATCAAATTGATCTCTATGTTGCAGGACACACCCATAGATATTGCCGTTCAGTGCAAAAAGGAAGTAACGCTCAAAGGGCATTTTGCAGAGAGGGTATTTTGCCGCTTAATGATAAAACCAATAAATTAATTTATATTGTAAATGACGGTCCTTATACCGGCAAGGGATTGGATATAAGCGGAATCTTATTTTCCTTCAGCAATGGGAAAATAACAGTTGAAGCAATGGATGTTAATGGTAAAATTTTTGACCATTTTGAAATTGATAAAACAGGAAAAATAACAGAAATTTATACAGAAATTCCATTATTTACAGAGGGGGGAATTGAGAAATGAGTCTATTAGACTGGATAATTGTAATTGTACCGTTAGCTCTGCTAATGTACATGGCTGTATATGTCAAACGGTATGCAAAATCAGTGGTTAATTTTATCTCTGCGGGGAGAGTGGCCGGCAGATATTTATTGAGTGTCGGCGATATGAGTGCGGCATTATCAGTAATTTTTCTTATCACTAATTGTGAAATTACTTATCAAACCGGCTGGGCGGTCTGGTTTTGGGCGGAAATTGCTACTCCGATAGGGATTTTTATGGGGTTGACGGGTTTTATAGTTTACCGTTGGAGAGAGACGAGGTGTTTATCATTCGGGCAGTTTTTGGAACTCCGTTACGGGAGTAAATTTTTTCGGGTTTTTTGTGCGTTGTTAAGAGGGATAACCGATATTGCGGTTAATGCGGTAGGTCCGGCGATTACAACAAATTTTTTCATCTATTTTCTGGGGTTGCCTCATTCTGTTATGATTTTTGGAATAAACTTGCCATGTTATGCAATTTTAGTTGTTTTATGTGTAGCATTATCATTGATTTTTATTTTACCGGGAGGAAGAATATCATTATTAATAAGTGATTGTGTTCAAGGTTTGATGTGTTATCCGATTTTTATTTTGATCGCCGGCTATATACTGGTTGCATTTTCGTGGAACGGGGATTTAATGACGGTTTTAAGCAACCGGGTGGAGGGCGAAAGTTTTTTGAATCCCTATGATATTAAAAAGCTGAATGATTTTAATTTGGTGGCAGTTTTGGTAATGGTGATTTCATCAATCATTAATCGCGGGAGCTGGATTGGGAATGATGCTACCAGTTGTGCTTTGACTCCGCATGAACAGAAAATAGCAGGGGTGATCGGAACATTCAGGAATGGTTTTTCAATGGTTCTGATATTGGTTATTTCCATGTTGACAATCAGTTTCATGAATAATTATAAATTTGCAACTGCTAATAAATTTAATATCACCAGTTCCGAAATTCGAGAAAGCATGTCAAAACAAATTTTAAGCAGTTTGCTCAGGGATGAAAAAGAATTAACAACTGCTCTTGATAATATTAAAGAAGTTTCTCAAAATCTTACCGAATCGGACTTTGCTAAACCGCAATCAAATGATAATAATATAGATGCTTTATATCACAATGCGGTACGGAAAAGTTTGGGAGACACTCCGGAGGGAAGATATAATTTTCAACAGTACCGTTCATTATACACTCAAATGATGATGCCGACACTTATGGGGAAAATTCTGCCGATCGGACTTGTCGGGATATTTATGCTTTTGATGGTTATGCTTTTGATTTCAACTGATGACAGCAGAATTTTTAATGCTTCGACAACCATTATGCAAGATGTGATTTTGCCATTATTTAAAACGCATTTGGACAGCAGAACTCATATTATGCTGTTGAGGATTGTAACGCTCGGAGTTGGAGTAATATTTATAGTTGCATCACTTTTTATGGCACAATTGGATTTTATTGCTATGTTTTTAACGATTGTCGGAGCATTATGGCTTGGCGGTGCGGGTCCGATAGTTTTGTTCGGTTTGTACAGCAGATTTGGGAATTTAATCGGGGCATGGGGTGCAATAATATTCGGCAGCGGGACATCGATAGCGGCATTTTTCATGCAGCGTCATTGGGCAAAGCACATCTATCCGTTTTTGGAAAAATATGGTTGGGTTGAGCCATTGGATAATTTTTTACAAAGTGTGTCGAAGCCGTTATCTCCATGGGTGGAGTGGAGAATTGATGCAGTAAAATTTCCGATTAACTCCTATGAAATTTATTTTATTGCCATGTTCATGGCAGTATTGGCTTATGTTATCGGAAGTTTAATAACATATAAACCTTATGATCTGGATAAATTGCTTCATCGAGGTAAATATCAGGATAAATATTCGCTTGCTCCTGAAAAAATTAATTGGTCATTGCGTAATATTTTTCAAAATATCGTTGGTATTAATTCTGACTATACCAAAGGGGATAAAATAATTGCTTATGCGATGTTTTATTATTCGATTGTCTATCAATTCGGTATAGCATTTATTTTGATTGCACTTTGGAATATTATCTCACCGTGGCCTTTGGAATGGTGGTCAATCAGATTTCTTATCAGTGCTTTAATTATTCCGATGATTGTTGGAGTTGTCTCTACTGTCTGGCTGATGTGGGGAGGAATTATTGATCTAAAAAAACTTTTTTTCAATTTGAAAAATCAGGAAAAATGTGATGAAAATGATAATGGACAAGTTTTGTAAACTAATATAGTATGGAATAAAATATGTTTTTTCAAAGTAAATTTGTAAGCAGTTTGGAGAAAGTTTTCTGTCGTCAGAATTTGACTTGTAAAGAGATTTATACAGTTAGCGGGGCAAGAGGGGAAAAGATCGCTTTTCAATTAGTTTGTCAAGCGTCGGAAATCACTCATATTCAAATAGACTATGAATTGCCGTGGGCAGATCAAGATATTTTTGCAATTCGCGAAGTCGGATTAGTACCAAGTTTCAATCCGGCAGTTGCGGACGACCCATACATAATTTCAAGTGAGCCCGGCTTATATCCTGATCCATTATTAAAAATGCAGGATAACCGAACGAGAATTTCTGCAAAAAATTGGCATTCTTTTTGGTGCAGTGTTGATATTCCTCAAAATATGAGTCCCGGAAAATATGAGATTAAATTTCATATTTTCACTCCGCAGGATTTGAAAATTTGGCTTCCTCCGGAAATGCACCATTACACTTCAATTATTATAGAGGTTTTGCCTTTTGAACTTCCTGAACAGCAGCTTATTTGCACTAATTGGTTTCATTATGATTGTCTGGCAATTAAATATAATGTTGATATTTGGAGTGAGGAATATTGGAAACTGCTTGAAGTTTATTTCCAAAATATGGTTGCTCACGGAATAAATATGATCATGACACCATTATGGACAGCGCCGTTAGATACGGCAATTAATGAGGAGAGACCGACAGCACAATTATTGCAAATAAAATATTTTAATAATGAATACCAATTTGATTTCAGCAGATTGGAGCGCTACCTTCAGTTAGCAAAAAAGTGCAGGTTCAAGTATTTTGAAATGCCCCATGCCTTTACTCAATGGGGGGCAAAGGCTTGTCCGAAAATAGTTGCAGAGACGGCAAGTGGTAATAATGAGAAAATTTTCGGCTGGCATACTGCGGCAAATTCGGCAGAATACCGTAATTTTTTACAAAGTTTGATGCCGCAATTACTGCAAGTATTCAAAAAATATGATTTGAAT
Source organism: Lentisphaeria bacterium (assembly GCA_017456285.1). Taxonomy (GTDB): domain Bacteria; phylum Verrucomicrobiota; class Lentisphaeria; order Victivallales; family Victivallaceae; genus RGIG5270. Next base: position 42,163 of record JAFTJQ010000032.1, on the reverse strand, counting down.
AAAGAAAACACGTTTTTCCATATTTCTGATGAGCCGACTGATAAAATGCTGCAAGAATATTCTTATGCAAGTAATTTGCTGAGGCAATTAATTGAGAATTATCCGCTTATAGATGCTTTGTCGCATGTTGAGTTATATCGTCAAGGAGTTATTGAAATTCCCATCCCCACGGTAGAGGTTATTGATGATTTTACTGATGAGAATTTGCCGCAGCGTTGGCTCTATTATTGTGGCTGTAATTACAAAAATGGAGTGCCTAATTGTGCATTCGGGATGCCGTCAATCAGAAATAGAATTATCGGAATTTTGATGTATATCTATCAAATTGAAGGATTTTTGCATTGGAGCTATAATTTTTGGTTTTCGCAAAATTCTCTGAATTATGATCTTGATCCATACAAAGACCCGGAGGCGGGGAAAGGATTTACCGGCGGAGATGTTTGTCGGGTTTATCCGGGAGATAACGGCCCCGTTGATTCATTGCATTATGAAATTTTTGCTGAGGCTTTGCAGGATTTGAGGGCATTGCAGTTGTTGGAAAAGAAAATTGGGCGGGAAAAAGTTGTAGAGCTTCTTCACTGCGGGATTTCGCCGTTAAAATGCAGTAATTATCCGAAGGATAATGATTGGCTGCTCAAAGTGCGGTCAAGAATAAATCAAGCAATTATGGAGAATTAATTAAAATATGATAAAAAGGTTTTTATGGGTTATTTATTTAGGAGTTTTATTTAATTTGAATGCTGCGAACTATCAAAAAAATTTTATCGAAAACAATGCCGCAGTAATCAAACAGCTTAATTCTGCTGATATTGTTCAAATTGAATTTGCTGAAAAATGGCAATTTACTTTGAATATCCCTGACAAAAAAATTGTTCGGGAATTTGAACTATGTAATGATAAGCCTTTTGATTTAGATAAATTAATTGGCGAAAAAGGTAAATTCGGATTCGAGGGAACTGTAATAAATGAGTTTTTTGCCGCGGACAACGGCATTGCTCAAATTGGGATTGGATGTGATTGGTTCTTTGAGGCTGAATGCAATGGAGAGATATATTATTCAACTTGGGAGAAAGGCAATGGCGATGGTTTCTTTTCCCCTCAAAATCATATTTTTTTATTTCCGGTAAAAAGGGGAAAAAATATTTTAAAAATTAAAGTTAAACGTGGCAGTTACACCTGGAATTTTGCTTGCGGCAAGGTGGATTTTCAAGGTATTGCCTTGCCGGAAATTGAAGTAGGACCGTACTTAACTAATATTGATTCCGGGCAAATAGAGGTTCGGTTCAGTTCTTGCGGCAAAGTTGGTGCAGGAGTTGAGTTTCGGCGGAAAAATAATCCTGAAAACAGCGAAATTTGCTGGGATGCCTGCGATGGAATTATTCGCAAGAGTCAATTTCATTGTGTGAAATTAAATGATTTACAAGGTGGAGAAACTTATCAATACCGAATTGTAATACTTGATCCTGATGAATCTGCTAATTTGATCTATCCTGAGAAAGATAAATTTTATTCATTTACAATGCCGTCAGCCAATCAAAATGAGTTCAGTTTTGTATTTATGGCAGATTTGCAGTTTGAGCCGGAATTGATGAAGCAGAAATTTCAGGAGCTGGCAAATGCCGCTGATTTGAAAAGTTGTGATTTTTTGTTGTGGGGAGGCGATATAGGAAATAGTTTTTCTCACCCGAATTTATTAGGAGGGATTCTACAGGAATTTGCTGAAACTTACGGACATCGAATACCTTTGGCGGCGGTACGCGGCAACCACGAACTTATGGGTAATAATCCCGAAAAATTCCGAGAACTTTTCGGAGAGTTGTATGGAGTTTTCCGCTATGGTGATTGTGCATTTCTGAAATTGGATACATTCAGCGAGTATCCTGATACGGAGAGAGATAATTATTTACTTGCAAAAGATTTTTTAGATAAAGAAAAAAAAGATATTGCCGGCATGCTGTTATCGCCTAAATGGAGAGAGGCAAAAAGGCGAATTATCTTTGCTCATGGGGCATTGTATTCAAGAGATGGCGGCGGAGTGGATAAAGCTGCGAGATTTTTGGTCGATGAGTATTTTAGGGGAATAAGCCCCAAGTCTAAATTGGATTTGTACCTTGCCGGACATACCCATATTTATTCAAGGAGTACCCCATTGAGCGATCAAATTTATTATTGGGATAAAAGTGAAATAAAAAGTTCATTGGGAGGGAAAAATTATCTTTTCCCGACACTTACCGTTGCAGGTCCGGGGAAAAATCAACCGTCAGATTGTTCGGTATTGAGAGTTGATGTTAAAAAAAATAAAATGATTTTATCAAGTTTTTCTTCTGATGGACAATGTTTTGACAAAGTGGAAATTTTAATAAAATAAAAGTTACAATTTTGTTCGGGCGTGGCTAAATCATTTTCCACAGAGAAAAATCAGAAGAAGCAGAAAAGTTGCAAATCCCTTTGACACAAGCACTTTTACGCAAATAAAATCAACTGCAAAACTTCTTCCAGCCGCCCTTTTCGCTCAAAATATATGCAGTTGATTTTATCAATACTCTATGCAGTATTTACTGCGATATTATGACTTATTTGCCTAATTTTAGAATTATCTGCACAAAATACACTTGAAATTATGCAGAATAGTATTATATTATGGGCAGATAAGATAAAATAGCGGAGCTGGATTTATGAGAAAATTTGATTATTCGGTATTTCCGGGAACATTGCTTACTCCGGAAATCAGCAACCTTTTATCCTCTATTCACGAATATCGCGGAAAACAGGATTTGTACATTACTGCCCAAAAGGATATTTTGAAAACGCTGCTTGAAGTTGCAATCATTCAAAGCACCGATGCTTCAAACCGTATTGAAGGAATTTTTACTTCTGATGCCCGATTAAAAGAGCTGGTAATGCAGAAATCCCAACCTGTGAACCGTAATGAAAAAGAGATTGCCGGATATCGGGATGTTCTGGCAACGATCCATGAAAGTTATGAGTATATTCCGCTGACACCAAACTCAATTTTGCAGCTGCATCGTGATTTGTATTCCTTTCAAGCTCCCGGCATTGGAGGACATTGGAAAAACAGCGATAATCTGATTGCAGAAACGGATTCAGAAGGCAAGCAGCATATCCGTTTTACTCCGATAACTGCGTTTGAAACACCACAGGCAATGGAAGAACTCTGCAATGCTTACAAAAACGCTCTTGCTATTGGTGTTTGTGATCCATTGATGCTTGCAATATTGTTTATTTTTGATTTTCTCTGCATTCATCCGTTCAATGACGGCAATGGACGCATGAGCCGTTTGCTTACTTTGCTGCTGCTTTATCAGAATGGTTATATTGTCGGGAAATATATCAGTTTGGAAAAACTCATTGAACAATCCAAAGAAACCTATTATGAAACATTGCAGCAGAGCAGTGCAAATTGGAACGATGGTACGAATGATTATATGCCTTTTATGCGTTATATGCTGGGCATCATTCTCAAATCTTATCGTGAATTTGAAAACAGAGTTAAATATATTGTTACCGGCAAACTCAACAAAACCGATCGCATCCGATTGATATTTGAACAGAAAATTGGCAAAATCAGCAAGTTGGATATTGCCAACACCTGTCCTGATATAAGTATTTCCATGATTGAACGGACTCTGAAAGAGATGCTTGACCATGGCGAGATCAAAAAAGTGGGTTCCGGCAGAGCAACCGCGTATGTAAAAAAGTAATATTTTACATACGCCGATTTGCATATCAGATTTATGGATGTATATTATAGTAACACAGTTGTAACTTTGAGGTTTCAATGAAAAAATACAATATCCGGAGAATCAAGCATCTCATTGCGATGCTGAAAGAAAACCGTTATCCAAATTTTCCACGCTTTATTGCGGAAATGAAAAAGATGGATATTGCAGGAGTATGTAAACTTTCCAGCCGGACTTTTCTGCGTGATATTGAGTTTCTTAAATCCGAATACAATGCTCCCATTGAGTACGATTACAGCAATAAAGGGTACTATCTGACCATTCCTGATTGGAGTATTGACATCCCGCTTCTCGAAGATAATGAGATGCAGTCCGCGGTACTCGGTGCGAGGCTTGCCGAAAATATTATGCCGCCGCCGGTCAAAGATAACATCCGCTCCGCAGTTGATTCTCTGCTTTCGATCAATGAAAAAGGCATGGACGAATATACGCAGCTTCTTTCGCTGGTCGCTCTCGGCTCAAAAGTTGTTATTTCTCCTGAAATATTTATTGTTGTTTTTCACGCATGGCAACAACATCAATGTCTGCAAATTACCTATGAGCAGGTCATGGGCAAAATTTCCGAACGGGTCATTGAGCCTCACGCTCTGGTATTTTATGAGGGGAATTGGTACAGCAAAGCCGTCAGTCGCAGCAAAAACGGAAAAAACATTCCTGAAAACGAACGATCTGTCGGAACTTTTGCTCTGCATCGTATAGCAACTGCTAATCTGTGCAATGACAAATTTACTCCCGATCGAAAAATAATCGAAGCCGTCAATCGTCGTGAAATATTTGATTTCCCAATGGTCAAAGATATTCAACTGCGCCTCACTGTCGGAGCGTACAAATTTATCGGCGAACAGTTCGATATCGTTGACGAACGCAGAGAAGGCGAATTTTATTTTATCACAATCCCCGCTGCCGCCGAATACAAAATCGTAAATTACATCCTCGCCGAAGGCGGCGAAGCAAAACTTCTCAATCACCCTGAACTCATAGACGAAGTTATCAAACGCGCTGACAAAACCATAAAAGTACATAAAAAAAATAAAAAAATATAAAAAAACAGAAATTTTTTTAATTTTTCTGCAACTGTGACAACTTTTGTCATAATTGATTTGCTATATTATCAGCAAAACAACCAAAGGAGGTTAATAATGTCAAATAATATATCAAACATGAAATTCCCAGTAAAAGCAAATAAAATGAGGATTCCTATCATAATGGGGAAAGATGATTCTGGCAAAACTTTTGTTTTTGATCTTGCCAAAGCTCCGCATATATTGATTGGAGGTAAAAATCAAAATGAAAAAAACAATGCTTTTGACACAATCATATTAAATTTACTGCTTCGCTTTTCTGCAAATGAATTAAAGTTTGTACTGATTAACAATAAAGATGAAAGTTGGGAAGAATATGCCGCAATACCGCATATTTTACCACTTGAACTTGACAATGCAGAAAAAATATTAAATTATATTTATGATGAAATGGAACGCCGATACAAAATACTTGCAAATGCCGGAGAAAAAACTATTTACACATTTAATCAGAACAATGATGAAAAATTACCGTACATTATAGTTATGGTAAATGAACTTTCCGAAATAATGTATGAAGATCTTCAATATATAATAGCCGAAATCGCCGACAAAGCCCGTGCGGCAGGCATTCATCTGATTATCGGCACAAATTCATTATCATACGAAATTGTTACCGGAATGATTAAATGTAATTTGCCAACCAGAATTTGTTTTAAAGTTGAAACTGTTGATGCCAGTCGCCTTATTCTCGATAGAAAAAATGCAAAAAGTCTTACCGGCAATGGCGATATGTTGTTTTCGCCCGGTAATGAAAAATTGTATCATATTCAAAATATCACAATCACACCTGATGAGCGTAAAAATATTATAGAAAAACATTTAATTGAAAGGATATCATTATGAGCAGCAAAGAATATGATGCAAAAGTTTGGAAAGAAATTAACGAATATTACAATAAATTTAAATCAGAATTAGATACTGAGAGGGGAAAAAATAAATATATTGATTTTTATAGTCTTTCGGAAAAAGATAATAAAAAAACATCTGCGTTAATTAAAAGAGAGCCGTATCAAAGATTGTTTTCTCGCTTTTTGAAAAGTTATATCAGTACGACTTGGAATAAGATTCGCGGCAGAGATAAAAATGATAACAGCACTAATAATAAAACAGTTGAGGAAATTGTTGAAGATTGGTTGAGTGATGATATTAACATTATTGAAACGGTCAAAGATTTTTGTAAAAAGAATAAAGAGAATGATAAATTAAAACATTTTTGTAAATTCAATGAAAGTGTATTAAAAATTATTGAATCACCGGAATTACTACTCTCAGACTATAATTTTGAATCAGAACAAATTAACAATTTCAAAAAATTATCAAATGTTATTGAAAATGAATTTAATAGCATTGAAAATGAATTTAATATCAAAAAATTGTCTTCATACGAAAAAACAATTTACAATAATGCGGACGAACCTTATAAAACTATTTTGAAAATGCAGAAAGTAATTTATGGTTTTGGTATTGCCTTGTCTTGTGATTTTTTGAAAGAAGCTCATTTTTGCAATATTGCCAAGCCGGATGTACATATCTGTCAAGCGTTTTCAGTAATAGACGGCATTTCCTATTCGATGGATTTGGCATTAGTCAAGCGGGTTGCCGAGTTCGCAAGTAATGTATGCCAAGCCAAGGATGATAATTTCTGTCATAGCGGTGCTTATTATGTGGACAAAGTTATCTGGAAAATTTGCAAAGAAGATTCATTGAAAGAAAAATTCCTTAAAGAATTAGCAGAATTAAGAAAAAATTATCAAGAAGGAGAAAGTAAAATGAATAAAATACAGGAAGAAGTAAAAGCTTCAGCACAATATAATTTGGAATGCGAAGAATTATCCGATGGAATACATCTTGTAAAATTAACACGAGATAATGTTGCGAAAGTAGAATCGATTATACGCACGGACTCAAATTACAGTTCATTTAAAGAAGCAAATTATGATAATAAAAAATATTCTCCTTATTGGATTAAGGAAATGGGAAAATACTTATTAGAGCCAATAAAAGAGGATTCAACACACTCTTTTGAAGAAATTGTCAAAAATGTAGTAGAAAAAATAGACAAGGAAAACGGAACTCATTTAACTGCTGATTGTATAAAAGACAAAAATGGAAAAATAAGCAACTCAGCCAGAAAATTTATGGTAGATAAAATTGTAACATGCTATAAGGAAAAGACTCTTCTTAAATATCTGAAAGAACCGGATTTTAGTCAAGAGAATCTTATCAGTATCTTATCAACCCCAACTGGAATTGAGAACGGCAAAGGCAGAAGTCATTTATCATTTGCCAGTAAATTCTGTCATTATTCATGCTATCACCTGTTTAAAGGGGAAAAAGAACAGGATAATTTTTCTATTTATGATAAATATGTTTATGAAGCTTTAGGATATTATTTAAAAAAATATAATTTAGATACTATTCCCATTAAAGAAAGTAGAAATTATGCAAGATATCAGCAAGCAATTGACGCTGTGATTAGAGAATCAAAAACAAACATCAGCAGAAATGGCTTTGATCATTTGGTATGGTATTATTTTAAAGGAGGTAGATTACAAGCAGAAAAAGCGGCATTTAAGAAAAAAAAGAAAAATAATTAAGGAATAGCTTTATGGATAAGTACAAATGGGAAAAAATGGGGGGGCTGGATATACTGAAGGCCTTTGAAGATGATCCCCAAGCAATGGAATTATGTCAATGGGATATGATTTCAGATTTTGCATGGAATGTCTTTTAGAAAAACAACCTCATTTTGCTAATAAACGAAAATAATCTTTCATAACGATAAGGAGAAAAAATCATGATGTTGCACGCTGTATGTTTTTGTATAAAAATTGTTCCGGGATCAGTAAAGCATGAAACCAATGTGGTAACCTTGCCGACAGACGAATTTGACAACTGCGATGACGCTTGGAATTTTGCCAAAGAAGCTCTTGCAAATTTCCTGCCTGAAAATGTTGAAATTGAAGATAAATTGACCCTTTTGGATGACGATAATACTGAACACGGATTTTTCTTTTCCTGTTCAGATGCCCAATCGGATAACCACTATCATGCCATTGTGAAATATCTGTTTTTCTGATTTTTCATATAATTAAAGAGTATTTACACATTCTGGATAGATGACATCAATAGTAAGGTAGATTAAACAGATAGGAAGCTCAAAAAAACGGTGTCGCCTTTTTCTTTGCCGGAAAGGGCGTGTCGCGGCTCTTCATTTTTTCATTTTCTCATCATCCGTCGCACAAAGTGCTATGGATGACAGGTCATACGGAGCGAAAGCGGAGTGCTTCATATCGGAACAAAGTGGAGATGCTTCATATTTGCGAAAGCGAATGCTTCATCTGACAAGTGATTGAGAGTCATTTGCTCTACCGACTGAGCTATGAGCGCATGTCATAGTATCTTCAAAAGATTACTTCCTATGATTTGCCACACTTTTTAAAATTTTCAAGTTAAAATTCAAAAAAAATAGAAAAAATTACTGAAAATGGCAGTTTGGGCTTGACAAAGCGGAAAATATAAGGTATATTACATATAAACAAATGCTTATATGTTTATTTGTAAAAAAAGGGAGAAATTATGGATTGTGAATGTAAAAAAATTCATCGTAATTCAGTGAAAAAGGTGGTAAACTGCCTCGCTGATGATTTGCAGTTAGCCCGCATGGCGGAGATTTTTCAATGCTTTGCTGACCCGACTCGGCTTAAAATCATCAATGCTCTGCTGCTGTCTGAATTATGCGTTTGCGATTTGACGGAGATTATGAAAATGACCCAACCTGCGGTATCCCACCACTTGAAACAGCTTCGGCAAATGCGTTTGGTCAAGTGCAGACGTGAGGGGAAGTCAATCTATTACTCATTAAGTGATTACCATATTCAACTCCTTTTTGACCTGTGTCATACCCATTTGAATGAACCAGAAAAAGTGGAAAAAGAGGAGTTTTAATTATGGATAAAAAAAATTGTTGTCATCATCATCATGAACATGGACATCACCACCATAATAATCCCCAACACCATGCACCTAAAATTCAAACGGGAATGGAGGCAAAATTCATTATTGCCATAATCATTAATCTACTTTTTGTCGGCATGGAGTATTTTTTAGGTATTGTCCACAATTCAGTTGGTTTAATCGCCGATGCCGGTCATAATTTGAGCGACATCGGGGGCTTGGCAATCTCACTTGCGGCGATAATCATGCACAAAAAAAGTCACACGCCGAATTTCACCTACGGTTTCAAAAAAGCAACAATTCTTGCTTCATTGATTAATGCCGTAGTATTGCTGGCGGTCGTCGGATTTATCATCTATGAGAGTATCGAAAAAATAATTTCACCCGCTCCGAGCGGCGGCTGGGCGATTATCATTACCGCGGGAGTGGGGATAATTGTTAATGGTTTTACGGTATTTTTGCTTTCCGATGGCAGCAAGGATGATTTGAATATCAAGGGGGCTTATTTGCACATGCTTGCGGATACGCTTGTATCTCTGGGGGTCGTTGTTGCCGGAGTAGTTATACTTCTTACTGATTGGGTGATTATTGACCCGATTATCGGGCTGGTGATTGGCTTAATAATTCTTGTCGGAAGTAAAGGATTGCTCTGCGAGAGTGTCAAATTAGTGCTTGACGGTACACCCGAAGCGGTGAATTTTGAAGAAATTTTTGCCATGATGAAAAAATCCGCCAATGTTCTGGATGTCCATCATGTCCATGTTTGGGCATTAAGCACCACCGAAAATGCCTTAACCGCTCATGTGGTTTTGGCAGATGTCGGACTGATGGAGCAGACCAAAAAGGAGTTAAAGGAACTTTTTAAGCATTACAATATCAATCACTCAACTCTGGAGTTTGAAAGTCCTGATTTTTCTTGTGAAGACCATTGCAATTGAGATTATGAGTTGACAGGTCATACTTGGAGCAAGTTTGTCTGAAATTTCTTCACTATCATACTTTTATGATTTTAATTTTTCAATTTTTTCTGCTTTGGGGGATTGACAATTTAAAATCATGTGCTATAATATTGAAAGTGATTGAAGTAACCACCAACAACTCAATAAGGGTGAATTTAAGTGATTTTTTCATGATTTTTCCTTTCGTTTTGTCTGTTTTTCAGTGATTTTACCATTTTTTTTATCACTTGAAGTGATAGTGGTCATTGCAATCATTGCAATCCTTGCGGGAATGTTGCTTCCTGCTCTCAACAAAGCTCGTGAGAAGGCTCGTGCAATCTCTTGCACAAACAACTTGAAACAAGTCGCACTTCAAATGGCAATTTATGCCGATGACGTAAATGGTAACCCGTTGATTTGGGGACCTGCAGGTAATACAACTTATACTTGGGCATTGTGGGTAGAAGGATACATTACCAGCGTTGCAAACTTCTCATGCCCCTCACAGCTTTCAAGCAATGAAAAAAGTGATTTGGCAAATTATGCCACTAACTATTGCTTCCAGACTATTTACGGCATTACCCGAAACAGTACCGACTGGAATCCCTACATGGACAATACCTTGACTGCTTTAGGCGCAAATGCTTACAGTAACGTTATTTTTAATATGAAAGCATTGAAAGAATCAAAAATGTACTTGGCTGATACCATCCGCTTGTCAAATAACAGTATGGGAATGTCCTATCCGCAGTTCTGCGAATGGGGTAATAAATCAAATAGTACCGCCAATGTTCATACCCGTCACGGCGGTCGTGCAAATATCGCATGGACTGACGGACACGTCGAAGCGATGACTCCTGAAGCTATCGGCGAAGAGCATGAAACTGAAATTTTTGTTTGCAAGGGTGGTGAAACTACCGGAACAGGATTTCAGAAAAATTAATTAACAAAATAGTGATTAAATTTTCAAAAGGTTGTTGCAAAATTCGCAACAGCCTTTTTGCTTTGTCAAGTTTTATGATTGAAAAATTGATTTTATGAGATAATATCGCTTTTGCGGTAACTTATTGCCTCAAAAATGTGGGCTTCTTTGATGTCGGGAGAATTTGCCAAGTCGGCGATAGTTCTGGCAACTTTCAAAATTCTATCGTATGCTCTGGGGCTTAATTTCAATTGAGTGATTGCCTGACGGAGCAAGTTCATACTTGAATTATTTAATTTGCAGAAAAGTTGTAACTCTCTGCTATTGAGTTGACTATTGCAGAATTTGCCGAATGATTTCAAGCGGGCAAGCTGAATTGCTCTTGCCTGCATAACTCTTGCTCTGATTGCGGCACTGCTTTCGCCATTGGGAGCATTGAGTAATTCATCCTGCGAGAGTTGCTTGAGTTCCACATGCAAGTCGATTCGATCGAGCAAAGGCCCTGAAATTTTTTTGAGATAGCGTCTTTTTTCATCGATTTTGCAAGTGCATCCGAGTTCGACTTCGCCCCGACCGCAAGGGCAGGGATTCATGGCGGCAACGAGCATAAACTCTGCCGGAAAAGTACAACTTCCGGAGGCTCTGGCAATGTTGATAACCCCATTCTCAAGCGGTTGTCGAAGAACTTCAAGGACATTCCGCTTAAATTCAGGAAATTCATCTAAAAAAAGTACGCCGTGATGAGCCAAAGTAATCTCACCGGGGCGAATATCCTTGCCGCCGCCGATCAAGGCAATGTCGCTGATTGTATGGTGCGGAGCACGGAAAGGGCGTTCAGAAATAAGGTTTTTATTGTTGAGCAACCCGAGTACGCTGTAAATTTGACTAACTTCCAAACTCTCCTCAAAAGTCATCGGCGGGAGAATGGTATTAACTCTGCTTGCCAGCATGCTTTTTCCGGTTCCGGGCGGCCCGATCATTAAACTATTGTGTCCGCCGGCAGCGGCAATTTCCAAAGCTCTTTTTGCCAGAATTTGCCCTTTAACATCCGCAAAATCAATCGGCGAGATACTATTGAGTGCTTGCATGGGATTGAAACTGCTTTTGAATGCTTCCAAGTTGTTGGAGTTAAAGAAATTAACGGCATCTAAAAGGTGTTTTACCGGGTAAATTTTTAGGTTCGGTGCGGCATTGGCGGCTTCCTCACGATTTTCAAACGGCACAATCATCGCATCAATGCGATTGGTTTTTGCGAGTTTGACGGCAATCGGCAGTACGCCTTTAACCGCTCTTACGCTTCCGTCAAGTGCCAGTTCGCCTAAAATTGCGGTGGTGCTTAAGCGGTCACGCTTTAGCTGATTTGACCCGCCGAGAATAGCCAGTGCTATTGCCAAGTCAAAAGCCGCACCCTCTTTGCGGATGTCGGCAGGTGCTAAATTTACGGTGATATTGTCGGTAATTCCCTTAAATCCACTGCTTACAAAGGCGGATTTTATGCGTTCACGGCTCTCTTTGACTGCCAAATCGGGCAAGCCGACGATTGCGATATTGCCCATATTGGAGAGTATGGGATTATTGGTTGCACCGCCTCTTTGGACATTGACTTCAATCTCAATTTCAAATGCTTCAATTCCGATTACGGAAGCAGATATGGTTTTTGCCAGCATAAAAACTCCTCGTCACCTTAAAATTCCGCCATCAAAAAAACGGTCGAACCGAATTTTCGAAAATTAAATACTGAAAAAAGCGATTTACAACGTATAAATTCACCGACAGCCCCTGCATTATCAGGGATTTCCCAGACGATTAAAGAATTTTGAGCCATGTTTCTAAAGTTTTCATCTGCAACGATTTGAGAAAAAAGTTCAGCACTTATGTCGTAAGGCGGATCGCCGAAAATCAGATCAACTTCATCGATTTCCGCAGTAATTTTTTTCATATTCAAAATATCAGAGTGAATTACCTGAAATTCCGTTTCGACTCCGGTTTTCTGTAATTTTCTGATGTTACGCTCAATTATTTGCACATGACGGGCGTCTTTCTCTACTGAATAGACAATTTCTGCCCCCCGCGAAGCCGCTTCCAGCCCCATTGCTCCGCTGCCGGCACACAAATCCAGTACAATTGCCTCCTCGAAAGAACCTAAACTGTCAAAAAGTGCTTTCCTCGCCCTTGCCGAAGTCGGACGAATATCCAATGTATCGACACTATCTAATACAACACCGCGAGCTTTACCTGAAATTATTTGCATAGCTCCAAATCCTTAATTGCTTTTTATAAATTTTTTGAAATTACTTCTAAATATAGCATAATTTTCCGATAATTAAAATGGATAATTAAAAAATATCGTTTTTTTTAATCAGAAAGTTGTTTAAAAAATTGATTTTTTTGAAAAATGTGCTTTCTTAATTATATCGTAAATATTTATTGATGAAAAAGTTGAATATGGAAAGAGTAAAAATGAGAAAAAGTTATTTAATAATTGCAATTATCTGTTTTTTATGCAGTTTTTCAGTCGTGGCGGAGTGGGTTGCTCCAAGTAATAAAAATTGGCATGTTAAGTTGGATGATGCTTTTAAGCAGGCGAAGTCCGAGGATAAAATGGTTTTGATTCTCAATTGCGGCTCGGATTGGAATGCACAAAGTAAACAGCTTTTGAAGTGGATGAATGGCAGTAGCGACCTTAAAAAACTTATCGCCGAAAATTTTGTCGTTCTTTATATCGATTCCCCGTGGCATGTTTCAATGCCGAAAGATCAAATTAAGCACAACAGCATGGTACAGCGGAAATTTAAGATAATTAATAAAATCCCCTGTGCACTTGTACTTGAGGCAAATGGCAAAGTCGTTGAGCAAATCAGGGAGTTTTCAAGTTCCAAAAAGTATATCGCCGAATTAACCAAAATATGTGACGGTGATGACGATGAAGATTCGGATGCTTTTGACTCTGATGTTCCGATTGACGATGAACAACCCTCTAAAAGTGAGACCCCGAAAAATAAAAATAAAAATTGGCTGCCCGGCCCTGATGATAATTGGTTTGTCGATTATGATTTGGCTTTGGCGGAAGCGAAAAAGAGCGGCAAAAATATTTATGTTCTCAATACCGGTTCGGATTGGTGCGGCTGGTGTGTTAAGTTGCGGCAGGATGTATTAGGCAGAAAGAAGTTCAAAAAATTGGCAGAGGAGCATTTTGTATTGCTTTATCTTGATAACCCCCGTCGCAAACCGATGCCTGCCGACCAAAAAGCCCATAATGATAAAGTTCGGCGTTCTTTGCAGTTCGGCGGCGGCGTTCCTTCAGCGGTAATTCTGGATGCTAACGGCAAAAAAATCGGCACTATCGGTGGTTATATGGCGGAGCAGGCATATATCTCGAAATTAAAAAAACATTGCAAAAATAAAAAATAATGCTATATTAATTAAAAATTGAATTGCAAAATTAATTAATTAGGGAAAAATAGAGAATGACTAAAGTAAATGATCTGTTATATTGTGTTAAGTTAAAGGATGAAGCACCTGATTTCGGTGCAAGTGCGGAATTTTTGAATGCGGCTGAACTTGAATTCAGCTCATACGAGGATAAGGAGACTAAAAATGTCTTTCATACCGTCTATGCACTTACCCCCGAGGAGGGCAAAGCAAACTATCAATTTCTGCTTGAGAGTGTAAAAATTTGGAATGAATACGGCACTCAAATTTCTGAAGTCGAATACTTTGAGATGAAAAAAGAGGATTGGGCAGAGAGTTGGAAAAAATATTTCAATATTATCCACATTTCTGACCGCTTAATTATCAAGCCGAGCTGGCTGGAGTTTAATCCGACCCCGGAACAAGTCGTTGTGCAAATCGACCCCGGCATGAGTTTCGGTACGGGACAGCATGCGACAACTTCCTATTGCTTAAAAATGATTGATAAACTTGCCGCTAATGATGAGAGTCAAACTTTTTTGGATGCAGGATGCGGTTCGGGTATTTTGTCAATTGCGGCAAAAAAACTTAAGTATCAAGAAGTTACATCGTTTGACTTCGACCCTGATGCAATTATGGTTGCATCGGAGAATATTGAATTTAACGGCTTCAAAAAAGATGATATTAATCTTTTCGTTGCTGACGCGGAAAATTATCAGGCAAATCACCAATACGATGTGGTTGCCGCTAATATCCTTGGACACTTATTGATTCGCTTCAAAAACAATATTACTACTTGGGTCAAGCCGCAGGGTAAATTGATTTTGGCAGGAATCCTAACGAGTGAATTTGATAATCTCTCAAAGGAATTTTGCGAAATCGGCTATGAGGAAATTGATCGCTTTAGCGAGAAAGAGTGGACAAGCGGACTTTTTGTCAAAAAGGCTTGATTTTTAAGATTTTACAATATATTTTTTGACTGCATCAAGCAGATTCTCGGCAATGGGAATTTGGGTGCAGTCATTTTCTTTGACGGTGTTTTTACCGTAACCGCTTAAAAGCAGAATATTTTGTCCGCACCCTGCGGCAATTCCGGCTTGAATATCGGTAATTCTGTCGCCTATCATGCAGGAAGATTTTAAGTCAATATCAAACTCTTTTGCCCCTTGCAGGATCATTCCCGGCTGCGGTTTTCTGCAATTGCATTTTCCGGTGTAATCAGGGTGGTGCGGGCAATAGTAGAATTTATCGATTTTCACGCCTGCTTCGGCAAAAATTTTCGCCATTTCGGCATGGATTTTTTCCACATCGTCGATTGAATAAAGGCCCTTTGCAACACCTGCCTGATTAGTTACGACCAGTAATTTGAAGTTGTGTTGTTGTAGAATTTTGAGTGCTTCAATTACACCATTTTCGATAACTAATTTTTCGGTTTCGTGCAGATAATCGACTTCGACATTAAGCACTCCGTCCCGATCTAAAAAACATGCTTTATTTTTCACTGATATGTTCCTTTTCGCAAAAATAGAAAAAAATGCAAAAAAACTTAATATTTTCACTATAAAATACTTGATATTTTATAATATGCAAGCTATATTATCGAAAAAAGTTGAAGGTTTTAATAAAATGACAAATTTTAATAAAAAATATTTTGGTTTTCGATTGTTTATTGCCGAACTATTGTTGCACAAGCGACTTAGTATGCGGACAGCTTTGCTGTGTCTATAGATAACGATGATAATTTAAGCTGTTCGCGAAAAATATTTTTTATTTGATTTATAATAACTGAACGTAAAAAAATTTAAGGATTTAGATAATATGACAAACTTTAATAAATACAAACCGATGCCGAAAGTGCCGATCGTAAATCGCACTTGGCCTGATAAAGAGATAACCGTAGCTCCGACTTGGACTTCAGTGGATTTGAGAGATGGCAATCAATCACTGCCTATCCCGATGAATCCGGAGAAAAAATTAGCATATTTCAAAATGCTTTTGGAGATCGGTTTCAAAGAAATTGAGGTTGGATTTCCCTCTGCTTCGCAGGATGATTACGATTTCGTCCGTAAACTTATTGAGGAGAATTTAATTCCCGATGACGTGAAAATTTCTGTTTTAACTCAAGCTCGTGAGCATTTAATTGCCAGAACCGTCGAGTCACTCAAGGGGGTAAAACAGGCAATTATCCATTGCTATGTGGCAACCAGTGACCTCCACGGCAGATTTGTTTTCAGTCATGACCGTGCCGAGGTTGAGCAAATGGCAATCGACGGAACGAAATTGGTAAAAAAAATGGTTGCCGAAGCTGGCATGAGTGATATTATCAGTTATGAATTTTCACCCGAAGAGTTTACCGACAGCGATTTGGATTTCACCATTGAGCTTTGCAAAAAGGTCAAGGAAGTTTGGGGACCGTCCGCTAAAGAGGACTTTATTTTGAACCTCCCTGCGACAGTTGAGCGTCGCTCTCCGAATCAGTATGCGGATATGATAGAGTACTTTATCCGCAAATATCCCTACATGGATGAGACTTCAATCAGTCTGCATGCCCACAATGATCAAGGTTGTGCAGTTGCGGCAACTGAATTGGCTTTAATGGCAGGTGCGAACAGGGTAGAGGGAACAATTTTCGGTCACGGCGAGAGAACGGGAAATCTGGATATTATGATTCTCGCAATGAATCTCTATTCGAGGGGAATTGAAACCGGATTGGATTTCTCTAATTTGGATCACATCGTCAGCGTGGTTGAGGAGTGTTCAGGAATTGATGTGCATGTCCGCCACCCGTATGCGGGACAATTGGTTTTCACTGCATTTTCAGGTTCGCATCAGGATGCGATTCGCAAGGGAATGGATCGCAGTGGAGAGATTCAGGAATTTTTTGAACAGGGGTGGAAGATGCCTTATTTGCATATTGATCCTGCTGATGTCGGGCGTCAGTACGAGAAACTTATCCGTATCAACAGTCAGTCAGGCAAGGGAGGTATTGTCTATATTCTTGAGAAAGAATTCGGAATTTATCCCCCCAAAGTCATGCACCCTGAAATCGGTCAGGTGGTTCAAAATTACATTGACAAAAAGGGTGGTGAAATTGATAGCACCGACTTGCGGAAAATTTTTGATGAAAATTTTGTAAATATCGTAGGGCCATACGATTATCACAATTATACTCGTGATATTTTGGAGCAGCACGGCGATTTAATCGGTGTGAGCTTCACTTGGGTAAATGGAGATAAGCAAACTCCGCTCAAGGGTGTCGGTAATGGACCGATAAGTGCGGTTTACAATGCTTTGGCACAGGATAAAACGCTACCTGAATTCTCATTAGAGGATTTTTCCGAGCGTTCACTCGGCAATGATGCGGATGCTAAAGCGATTGCCTTTGTCGGAATCAGATTAAAAGGTGAGAAGCGTTTAGTCCACGGTGTCGGAGTTCATTCAAATATTGACCGCGCTGCAATTGCGGCATTGATCAGTGCATTGAATAGAGCGGTAAAAAAGTAAAGAATAGAGTAAAAAATGAGAGATCAAAAGAAAAATAACTTAAAATTCTTCTTCATTTTAGTGCTGTTGGTAATTATTATCCACATAATAGTTATCAAAGTCTTTGTTATCGGGGATAGCAGTGAAGAGTCTTTGCCTCTGAATGTGCCGCCCGAATACTCTATTGAACCGGAATTGTAAGTTATGAAAAATATTGATTATACCTTACGAGCAAGATTGCAATTACTGGGAATTGTCGCAGTAATTGCAGTTTTTGCAATTATACTTGTTTCTAAATTCGGGTGTTCAAGTAATTCAAGTGATACGAAAGTTGAAAAAAAGACCGGAAAGAGTGTAAAAACTAAAACTTTGTCGAGTATTCCTGAACCGAGATTTTTGAAAAAATCTGAATTAATCCCATTTATGCAGCAGTTGAGTTGGGCAAAGGCGAAGTCAAATAATATCAAATTTCCGAGAATTGCCAATTATCCGACGGCAGGAATTTTGATTGATTTGAATACCAATGAGGTTATTTGGGCAAAAAATCCTGAAATGCAAGTGCCGATTGCTTCAATGAGTAAACTCATGACCGTACTGCTGGTGCTGGAGGAAATTAAGTACGGCAATAAAAATATTACCCTCGATTCACAGGTAAAAGCAACCCGTGAGTGTGCGGCAATCCGAGTCGGTGCAATGGGGTTAAGCCCGAATAAAATTTATAAACTTGAGGAACTGCTCCAGGCGGCAACTATTAGAAGTGCCAATGATGCGGCGGCTCTGGCTGGAGCTTTCATTGCTGATTATTCGGTCGCTGAATTTGTAAAAAAAATGAATCTCAAAGCACAATCATTGCAATTAAAAAAGACAATTTTTATCAATCCGCACGGACTGCCTGACAAAAATAAACACAATTTAAGTACCGCTTTGGAAGTGGCGGTAATGGCGAATGAGATTTTGCGGCACCCTGAATACATGAAGTGGGCAAAAACTTATCAAACTTTTGCCGTCAATAATACCAAAGAATTAACCAATACCAATAACCTCGTTAGAAAACGCAAAACTCCGGGGGTGGACGGACTTAAAACCGGATATACGATCAAGGCAGGCAGCTGTTTGGCATTTAGCTGCATGCGTGACGGCCGCAGGATGCTCGGAGTTGTTACCGGCTTTAAGCGTGCAGGCGATAGAGATGACTTCGTTGAGGCGTTGCTTGACTGGGGTTATAAGCAATAAAATTTGAGGGGCATGCAGTAATGTTTGAAACAAATAAGATAATCGGCAGTAATTTTGAGTGTAATTTGCAGTCAGGAGAGAGTGAATTTCTGCATTTTAATCACCGTAACGGTACTCAAATTATTTTGAAAAACTTTGAGTGTAATGGCTTTAATGAGGATGGAGCATTGCTTCAGAAATTAAAAGTTCATTCAACTTTGGACAACTATTCTGCTTCGGCAGAACTTTTTCAAACCATTCCGTTCGGTACGGAGTTTGAAAACAGACGTAATTTTGATTTTTGCGACAGCTTTGCGAGAGTGATTGTCGATGTTAATCCGGGAATCGGAGCAGTTGAGAAACTCAAGCTGGAAGATTTTGAGATTTGCGGAGAATTTAACTCCCTGCAAGTTTTTTTCATCGAAAATAATCAAGTTAAAATGGAAAAATTTAATTTATCCGATGAGCATGTAGTTGTCAATCAGGAAAATCGCTTTGTTTTGGCATTCAATGTTACTTGCCGTGACGGAGTTAAGTTTGAGTGCGGAGCAGGGAATGACCTTTGGCGTCATTTGGCGGCTGAAAATTTTGAAAACTGCTCAAATCGTTTTATGATTGAGGGAAATAGCCAAAAAATTACTTTCAGTCGTCAGATTTTGGCATTTGAGAATAGTGAAGATGCACCGAGAAAGCGTTCATGGCGGTTGAAGTATTATTTTGCTTGGGATGATTATGTGAAATCGAGTAGCGATATTGATTATTGCAAAATTGCTTTATCTGATTTGATCGGGGATGATTGTTCACATGTAAATTCTTTAGCGTCAACACCTTGTATTGCTGCTCCATTGTGTCGGAGAAGTTTGCGGAATATGTTGCGAAAAACCGATAAAAGCATTGAACTTGCGGCAAATTTGGCACTATGTACCGATGCATCGCACCTTGAGCGAAGCGGAGATAATCAGTTGCTCCATTGGGGAATTGATGATTTTTTTGAGTTGTCGATTTGGGCGACTAAACTATTGAGCAAGAATAATTTGTATTTCCGATTTGCAATTCAGGATGATTTGCTTGCTGAATTGGTCGGTTTGCAAGTTTTGAATAAAAATTTAGAAAACGCTATTGAAACGGAATAAGTATGAATATTGAATCAAAAAATGTCGTGATTGAAAATACCGAAAGCGGATTAAGGATTTTTCATGTTATTACTGCAAATTCAAAGTGCAGTTTCAGTAATTACGGGGGACATATTTTAAGCTTCGCAAGCGACGGAGATGAGTTGCTCTGGGTAAGTGCGGAAAGCAATTTTGAGTTCGGCAAAGCAATTCGAGGCGGTATCCCAGTTTGCTGGCCCTATTTCGGAGCAGCCCCGATCGATGGCGCTCCTGCACATGGATTTGCGCGATTGCTTGAGTGGGATGTTTGCTCAATAATTGATTTGCCCGACGGCAGAGTGGAAGTTAAAATGTCGCTTGATTCATCTAAACTCCCCGAATTTTGCAATAAATTGGCATTATCAATGACTATTGTGATCGGCAAAACTTTGCAAGTATCTTTAACTACTTGCAATCAAGGGAGTTCTGATTTTACTTTGAGTCAGGCACTTCACACATATTTCAATGTCAGCTATATCGGTAATGTGGCAGTTTTAGGTTTGGAAGATACTGATTATTTTGACTCATTAGTCGGCAAAATTTGTAGGCAGAGTGGTGCAATCGGCATTGCGGAAGAGGTTGATCGAGTCTATTTAGATACTGATGCAACTTGTACTTTAAGTGACAAGGGTAAACCATATCAAGTTCAAATCAGCAAATCAGGCAGTCGCTCCACCGTCGTTTGGAATCCGTGGATTGCCAAGTCGATTCGCATGGCGGATTTCGGAGATGAGGAGTATTGGAATATGATTTGTATTGAAACAACTAATGCCAAAAGTGACAGCCGAATTTTGAAATCCGGTGAAACCCATACGATGTCATTGGAGATCAGCAAAAAATGAATATTACAATTGTAAAGACTGTTGCGTTATTGCTTTGTGCTAATGTTTTTATGACCTTTGCTTGGTATTCACACCTGAAAAATCTCTCGGCAAAACCGCTCTATATTGCTATTTTGGCAAGTTGGGGAATTGCCTTTTTTGAATACATGCTGCAAGTACCTGCCAATCGAATCGGTCATGAAGAGTTATCGCTGGCGCAGTTAAAAATTATTCAGGAAGTCATTACGTTGACGGTATTTTTCTTTTATGTGCTGATTTATGCACGGGAGAAAATCAGTTGGAATTATCTCTATGCCGGAATCTGTATGTTGATGGCAGTATTTTTTATGTTCAGAAAATAGTTTTTCGGGGGAGCATGCTGTTATTGAATGACGGCACACTTTTACTTTTCAACTTTGACGTTGGCACTGAAAAATTCTCCACGCTCCTGTCGTTCAGAGGTGATTAAACCTGCATGCAGTAACTCCTGCAAAGCCTGATTGACCTGCTTGCTTTCGCAATTAGTTGCCAAACTCAAATCCGCTAAAGTCGCAGGGCGGCGGCGAATTAAATTAATAATATTTTGCTGTAATTGCGACATCTCAATTGATTTGCACAAAGTTACACTTTTGTACTTAAATGCCCCTACCGCCTCAACGGGGACAAATTCCTCCAAAGCTTCGATAAATCGCATGGTATTTGCCTTTGCAGAGGGTTTTACCCAATCGCAAGTGCCGGGGCGGTCGAGTGAATTAAGTTGTACTTTTTCAACTTTCATCTGCTTGATAATTTGCACAAAACGCTTGATTGATTCGTCGCTGTCATTGACCGTCGGGACAATAAAAAGTTCCAAAACAATTCTGCATGCGGCACGGTTGGTATAATCAATTAAGTTCTTAATGAAGTCATCAAATTTAATCGTCGCAACGGGGCGATTGATTTTCTGAAATTCCTCATCGCATGAGGCATCGAGCGATGGAATACACAAGTCGATTTTCTCAATCTCTTTGAGGAGTTGTTTATCTCCGAAGCCGAGGGCGTTGGTTAAAAGGCACAACTTGTGCTGCGGATATTCAGTTTTGATAAAGTCAATGATTTTTCCGATTTCAGAGTTCAAAGTCGGTTCGCCCGCCCCTGAAAAGGTGATATAATCAAACTTAATTTCAGGATTGGCAAAAACTTCTTTAAGTTCAGCAATAACCGCATCGGCTTTGACGAAATCTTTTCGCTCCGAACTTAAATTGGTTGTCGCACCTGCTTCACAATATACGCAGTCAAGCGAACAGTATTTTTTCGGCACTAAATCAATTCCGAGTGATAAACCCAGCCGTCTGGAAGCGACTACTCCGAAAACATAATTATATTTTTTTAACATCTTATCCCCCCGTTTGCTTAAAATTAATCTTTTTCCGTCGAGTCCCCGATCGTAAATTGGACAACTACAATCAAAAGAAAGCAGACAATAAATGCAATCAATGCTCCGTTGGAGAATGACAAAAATCGATTGTCAGATAGCCCTTCTGCTAAAAATCCTCCTTGATTGCTGTTGGTTACAGGTAAATTCATCTGCCCCTCGGAAACGTAGAAGTTAGATAGAAATTTGTCGTCAAAAATTTTTACAATCGGCAAAGCGAGAATCATTCCTAAAATTGTCCAAATTGTATAAACTCTTCCGGTAAAAAAGTTTGCAACTGCCGAAATTGGAGTAAATCCGCAAATTACCAGCCCGATTCCGCTGATAATTCCGCCGATGATCGAAGCCCAGAGATAACTGATGCTTACATGGATATTCACTAAATTATTTCGCTCGCAGAAGTAAAAAAGCAATGCCCCGAATCCCAAAATAAAAAGTACCGTTTTTACTAATCTGCCGTCTTTGAGTGTCAGAATATCATGTACGCTTTTCCGCCAAATCAAATCGGATTTCAGCAATGCAAAACCGATTACAAATCCGATTGCTATTGCTACACCGACTTCGGCTGTTGAACTTAAATCCAATGGTCTCATTTTTTATTGCTCCCTCTCCTTAAATTATTCTTCGCCTGAACTTTGTCCGCCATTATCAAGCAAAATTGCCAGAATCCCACCGCTAAGCAACAATGCCCCGATATAGATCCAAGCCCCTGCGGACATCTGAATTGCGGAGATAAATTGACCGTAAATTGCCTCTCCGCTTATTTGAATACCGCTCATAACCAGAAAACCGCCGATAAGACCGTAAAAAACGGTTTTGAACGCACGAATAGTGATTCCTGAATCATAGTTTGCTAAAAGTTGAAGTTTGAAGTTACCGCTGAAAATTGCCGCAACAAGTACCCCCGCAATAATTCCGATAATCAATCCCAAAGAGTAATCAAGCTGAATTGTGCCGAACTCCTCTTCGACTGCCGTTTCCGCACAGTAGTCGCCGATAACGGTGAAACTTTGACTCATGCCTAAATTCCCGTCAATTGTGTACAAACCAAGCAGTATAGATGCAATCAATACGCCACCGCCGATATAGAAAGGCCATTTGCTGTTAAATATTCCCATTTTTATCTTGCTCCGTGTAGTAAAATCTCATAATCCATTCAAATGGCATAACTTCGCCATTGTATTCCGATCTGGAATAGAACCTCTGATTATCCAATGATAAATCAACTTCATTCGAGTTCGGATTGCCGAAAAACTCAATTAATTCCATAGTGACGATGCCGTTTCGCAGTTGAATCGGCACGGTAAAATAACCCTCATTGCTTTCAGCAATATTGAATCGATGAATTTTATCATTAATTTTGATAATTGCCGTACCCCGGTTTCCCAAACTATCCAATTTGAATTTGAGTTTGCCTTTTTGTGCCGGATTCGCAACTTGAAACTTTTTCGCAACCTTTTTGCCACGCTCCCAAGTAAAGCCCATCCAATCACCGAAACTTCTCGGACCGTAATCAAATATACATTTTTCAGCATCATTCAGAGTTTCAATAGTCGTTCCATCAGGGCGGACAAAACGCATGACAGAAGCTTCATAGTATCTTTGATAGTAGCTGTAGGCAAAAAATACCGCATAAACTCCGCCTAATAACGACAACAATAGATACTTTATTTGCTTTTTATCCTTGACCCCATCAATGAATTTCAATACGAAAATTCCGCTGAAAACTGCCATATCTGCCAAAATCGGTGCTCGGAATCGGCTTAAATTATAGAAAAAGGCAATTGATAATTGATAGAAAATAATCGTCAGTAAAAGCATTAATAATGGATAATTTTGCTCCTTGAACATCTTTTTAAGCATCAACAATATGCCGCTAATACCTAATACCATGATAATAAAGGAGTTACCTAAAATATTGTATCGCAGGATAATTGATTTCTCAAGTCCTTCATAATACGATACATTATTCGGAATTTCTCCCCAACTCCAAAAAAGCAGCACCTTTCGGAAACTTAACTCGATGTATTCCAAGGGTTTATCAAAAAAGTAATCCATTATTTGCAATGGTACGCTTCGCTCTTTGTCGCGAGCCATAAAAACTTCATAACTTTCAGGGTATTCCATCGGGCCGTTGCCGTCAAAATAATTTCTTCCGCCTGCAGGTGCTTCAGGGGTATTGCCTAATGCCAGCACTGCTGCCGAAGCGGTTGATGCTCCCGACAATTTTCCGCATTTAATGCTGTTATAGATAATAAACGGCAATTGAGCAAAAACAATTGCCCCCATGATTACACCGATGATTGCCAAAGAGTGTAATTTTTTCTTTTCCTGCACTCCTTTGATTAGAATTAGGGGGAGAATGCCGAAAAGCATGAGATAGATATTGCCTCTTGTCGCACAACTTATACCCATAATCAACCCCGCTAAAAGGTAGTAGATCAGACTTTTTTTCGTAGAAATTTCCTTAATTCCTAAAATTAGAAACAGTGTGAAAAGTGTTACATTAAAGGTTTGTAACGTGGCAATTTTGTGATACGGGGTGTAAAAAATTAAAATATTGGCGATAGTTACCAAAATTGCCGAAATAAATCCTGTTTTTTCACTGTAAACTATCCGTCCGATTAAGCCGGTAAAAATCACCGTCAGACTTCCGAGAATCGCTTGTGCAACGATTGTTACAATTAAACTCTCCCCAAAAATCAGAATAAGCGGTGCTAAAAATCCGGCATAATAAAACGGTTGATAGTAAAATGGTCCATTGAACTCGCCTTTAACCAACTCTCGTGCTAATTGGATGTAGGTTGCAGGATCACTCGTTGCAGGGGGATTCAGAACTGTCGGTGAAGTTTTCAAAAGCCCGAATGCTACAATGAGCCGCAAAATCAAAGCAATGACGCTTAAATAAATAAGATATTTTCCGAATTTGCTGACTTTCATTATAAATTCTTCACCTCCTCCGGGAAAAGGCAACTTGTATAATGCTCATCACTGCCATTTGCCGACATTAAAAATGATTCATGTTCCAGGCATTCAGGATGTTTCATCGGGCATCTGGAATAGAATGCACAGCCCTTGATTTCACTGCAAGCTGACGGTACATCCCCTTTTAACATAATTCTCGGAGCTGTATTTAATTCAAGTTTCGGTACAGCGGAGAGCAGTGCTTTGGTATAGGGGTGTTGCGGATTGGCACACACTTCATGCGAGGGGCCTGATTCGACGATTTTCCCCAAATACATAACCATAATTCGGTCGCTGATGTGTTCAACTACCGCTAAATCGTGGGCGATGAAGATAAAAGAACTGCGGCTTTTTTCCCTGATGTCGCTTAATAAATTTATAATTTGCGATTGCACGCTGACGTCCAGTGCAGAAACCGGTTCATCGGCAATGATTACTTTCGGCTGGACTGCTAAAGCTCGTGCAATTCCGATTCGCTGACGTTGTCCACCTGAAAATTGGTGGATATAGCGATTCATGGCAGTTGCTGAAATTCCGACTTGCTCCAAAAGTTGAGCGATTTTGCGTTCTCTCCATGACTTGTCAAGTTCGGTATGAATTGCGAGAACCTCGTCTAAAATTTCACCGACGGTCATTCTCGGATTAAGCGAACTGTATGGATCTTGAAAAATAAATTGGATGTTTTTTCTGAACTTACGAAGTTTTTTACCCTTGAGTTTCAAAACATCAACATCATCAAGCATTACGCTGCCGCTTTCAACTTCTTCCAATCTGACTAAAGCACGTCCGAGGGTGCTTTTGCCGCAACCGGATTCACCGACCAAGCCCAAAATTTCATTTTCATGCAATTCGAAACTCACGCCGTCAACTGCTTTTAACGGAGTTTTTTTGCTTTGCAAAAAACCATTTTTGCGATAATAGACTTTTAAATTGTCAACCTTTAATACTGCCATTTGTTCTCTTTTTTGAACTCTATAAAATTCACTTTTAATTTGCGAAAGATCGATATTCCCAATTTGCAGGTCGATTGTGCGGCAGTCTTCCGACTCCTGACCGCTCTTGAGGTGAACAGCCGCCACTAAAAATAATTACTGATACTAAAAGACAAAATACCGCCATAATCATGATTAAAGCGGTATTTCCTGAAAACTTTTTATTTGTATCCGACATGGAAATTTTATTCTGCAATTGCCTCATTTGCAGCACTTTCCTGCGGAGCTTCTGCATCGGCAGCCGGGACTTCCGCTTTTTCCGGGAAGAAACGTTCTTTCAAAGTTGCCGGCAATCCGTAAGACTCCATTTCCAAGTATTGAAATGTAAAGGCTGTCGCCAATGCAATAAAAATCAAAATAATAAATACACCTAAAGTTTTAGAAGCCATCTTGCCAATCCTCTCTTTTGTGAATTGCCTTTTTATTGAGCGAAGTCAACAATTACAGTGTCGCCGACTTTGACTTCAGCAATGCTGTCTGCGGGAACTTCGACGATTGAGCATCTATCTGAAACGTTGGTAACTTCAGCACCCTTGACAATGAGTTTGACATCAGGAGTATCGAAGTCACGAACGATATTGAGTTTCATACCTTTCTCGATTTTCGGGTCAACCTGATTGTTTTTGTTGCCGAGCCACTGTGATACACGACTGAGTGTACCCAAGTCAACTACGATAAAGCCGAAACGCTCATTGATTTCAATGACTTTAGCAGCGACTGCTTTGCGAGCTTCTTCACCGCCTGCTTTCCACGGTTTTTCAACATTTTCCGCATCCATGCCGATGATTGACTTAAGAACGGTATTCTCCTGTTTCTGGGTATTCAAGTTCTGATTAAGTCTGCTGATATTTGAATCACGGTTAGAAACGGTATTCTGCAACTGGGCAATCTGGCGATTAGCTGACTGCAATTTATTCTGGGTGTCGGTTAGTTTTCTCTGAAGCTCATTGAATGAGCGTTTGATAGCATCAGTGGTCTGAATTGCGGCAGTCAAACTGTCGCCGACATTAGCACTGTTGCCGCTCAATCTTGCCAATTCATTTGCCATTGATTTGTAGCGGTTTAATTGATCATTCATGCTCTTTAATTTGGTATTTAATACTGCCAATGCTTTGCCGGGATCGCCGTTTTTCATTTCATTAACGTTCAAATTCACTCCGACAATGCGTGAAGAACCTGAAACAGCATTTACCAACTTGTCCCGACGTCCTTTGAAGTTAGCGACTGCCTGTTCGACTTTAGCAATTTCGGTATCAGAAGATTCGATGCCGGTCATTTTGTCGTTTGCAGGGATGCCTTTCATATCGACATCGAGAGCGATTTGGCG
Organism: Lentisphaeria bacterium; assembly: GCA_017456285.1. Lineage (GTDB taxonomy): Bacteria > Verrucomicrobiota > Lentisphaeria > Victivallales > Victivallaceae > RGIG5270. The sequence continues at coordinate 14,725 of JAFTJQ010000032.1, read as the reverse complement.
GAAAACTTTTACATACTGGTCTCTCTGTCTCATTAAATTATCAGCACCCTCGGTTAATTCCTTGAGAATATCTTTCATAGACTCCAAGTTCTCATATTCAGAATATTTAGTGTGGTCCAAATTCTCGGTATTGACGGTTTCCGCTAATTTAGTACCGCTCTGTTTGTCCATAGTTTCCGCTGTCTTTTGAGCAGTTTCGCTAAAAGTTCCCCAACCCTCAAGCATGAGTTCTCTTTTCTCATAGAGAAAGAATGAAGACACTGCCAAAGCAATTGCAAGCAACAATACAAAGATACTGAGAATAATATTAAATACTTTCATAATACTTCCTTATTTTTCGTTATATTAAATATCCTTTACAAATCATAAAAACAATATACATACAATAACCTATCACACTAAACGCCATTTTCAAGGCATAATTCAAAAAAAATTGAGATTTTTTCTTGTTTTTTGTTTTTTTTTGATAAAAAAGAGAGTTATTTCTCTCAAAAATTTAATTTTTTTGATTAAATAACCACCTTAACTCCGTCCAAAGCATGAATGGTATTGGCGATATTCTCCATTTCTTCATGGCTGCCAAGTTGTTTGCTGAATGCAAAAGTTTTGTATGTCCCTGATGTGGAAACACTTGTGTTTTTTAGGTCATCCAAAACTCCGAATTGCTGCAAAAGTTTTTTCAATTCGGGAATCACCTTGTCTTCTTTGGCACTCTCAATAATTACCCGATAAGTCCAATCCACCGGGAAAATAATCTCTTGTTCTTTCATCTCGTTTGTCATTATTTCTCGCTCCAATATGGTGAAATTTCGCGAAGTCTGCTGATAATCGGGGGGAGTTTCTCCAGAACCGTATCAACCTCTTCCATGGTGTTGTATCGTGAAAAACTGAATCGGATTGTTCCGTGTGCCGCGGTGTACGGCAACCCCATTGCCCGCAATACATGCGAAGGCTCCAAACTCCCTGTGGTGCAAGCACTTCCGCTGGATGCACAAATGCGGAAAATGTCGAGCAACATCAAAATTGATTCACCCTCAATGTATTCAAAACTGATACTTGAGGTATTGGGCAATCTGGAATCCAAGTCGCCGTTAATTCTGATTTTCGGAATTCGTTTCAGTAATTCAGCTTCTAATTTATCTCTCATTGAACTCAAAAGTTTGACCTCTTCTGCAACTTGAGCCGCTGCAATTTTGCACGCTTCACCGAGGGCGATAATCGATGCAGTATTTTCAGTTCCGGCACGACGCCCCAACTCCTGATGCCCTCCGACAATAAGCGGACGGAATCGCACTCCTCTGCGAATATACAAAACTCCTATCCCTTTGGGGGCGTGGAGTTTATGACCTGATAAACTCAAAAAATCAATAGAATTTTTTGACATATCGATCGGCACTTTGCCGACGGCTTGTACTGCATCGGTATGGAATAAAGCTCCTTTGGCATGAGCTAACTCAGCAATCTCCTCTACCGGATAGATATTTCCGATTTCATTATTTGCCCACATGATTGAGACAATTGCGGTATCATTATCGATTTCACGCTTAAGTTCCTCCATGTCCAAGCGGCCGCGATTGTCCACCCCGATATAACTGACAGTGTATCCCAAACGTGCAAGTTCTTTGCATTTCGAGAGGATTGCAGGGTGTTCAACTTTGGAAGTGACGATCTTTTTCCTCCCCTCCTGAGTAGCGATTGCACTCATAATTGCCGCATTATCGCTTTCGGTACCGCAACTGGTAAAAAGAATTTCCGTAGCACAATTATCCTTGTTGCGGAAGTTTGCCCCGATTAAATTTGCAACTGCTCTTCTGGCATCCTCGATATCCGGCATTACGCTGCCGCCGAAACTGTGAATACTTGAGGGATTGCCGTAGCGTTCAGTCAAATAGGGCATCATTTTGGCAGCAACGCGTTCATCGACTTTGGTTGTTGCGTTATTATCCAAGTAAATGACTTTATCCATTTTAACAATTTTCCACTTTCAATTCGGGAGAGAGAAACTCTTTGAGTTTTTCTTCCACGGTATTTTTTAATGTAACGTTGCTTGCCGGACAGCTTGCACAGCGTCCCTGCAAACGAACCAAGACCAAATTCCCACGCAAATCGACTAATTCAAGCGAACCGCCGTCTTTCTCAAGCAAAGGCTTAATTTCACGGTCGATAATTTCCTGAATTTTCATAATTTTTTGCACGATTGAGAGTTTGTCGAAACTTCCTGCATCACGAGCAAGTTCTTGATTTTCAGGAGCTTGCCACATGTCGTCAAGAATTTCCTGGATTTTATCAATACAAGCACCGCAAGCTCCGCCGGCTTTGCAGTAATTGGTAATTTCGCTGGCTTTGTGCAAGTTATTGGTCTTTGCGACGTTTTTGATTGTCGAATCAGTTACGCCAAAGCATTTGCAGATAATCTGACCGTCATGCTCCTCATTATCAGCGAGACTCTCGCCGCGATAGTCGGCAATTGCCGCCTGCAATGCTTCCATGCCCATAACTGAACAGTGCATTTTTTCTTCGGGGAGTTCACCCAAAATTTTGACAATGTCCTGATTGGTGACTTTTGCGGCTTCCTCGAGTGTCATTCCTTTGACCAATTCGGTTAAAGCCGAACTTGAAGCAATCGCACTTGCACAGCCGAAAGTTTTGAATTTTGCCTCTGCAATTCTGCCGTTTTCATCGAGTTTGAAGGTGAATTTCAAGGCATCACCGCAGCTCATATTTCCCACTTCACCGACACCGTCAGCATTTTCAACTTCGCCGACATTTCTGGGGTTAAGGAAGTGATCCATAACATCTTTATTGTAATTCCACATATTTTTTCCTCTATCTATATAAAATTTTTATTAAATACCATTTATAAACTACAAATTCATTGCAAACCAAATTGTCGCAGCAATCAAGCAGGCACCTATCGCCGACACGATAATGAGTATTGTAAAAAGTACAGTAATTAAACGTGTTTGCTTGTAAAATTGCTTTATATCAACCTCAGATGTCGATTTGACAGGACTAACCGCTTCATTGCCGCATTCAAGCGTGCGTGCTTCCGAAGTGAAAAAATCCATGCGGAAATTCTCCACGGTGCGAATATATTGAGTTAATTCGCTTGTATTTTCAGGTTCTTGCAAGTTTTTTAACTCTTTGAGTTTTTCTGTCCACTCTGCGATCAACTTTTTTCGCAAATTTGCACTGTTTTCAAAATTGCGTTCCGCTTCACTCCAAAGTGCTAAACTTCTGCTGATTCTTGATAGTATATCAATTTTTGCCTTATAGACATCAGATAAACGATTCGCCTGGGCTTTGGAAAACCCTGTTCCCCTGTTTCCTGTCTGCACTTTAGCGGCATTGTCAGGGTCAAAAACCGGTAAATTTGCACCGTTTTTTGTTACTTCCCGAAGCTCTGATGAAATTTTTATTAAATTGTCACTGATAAAATCTCTTTTACTCATAGCATATATTACCTGAATTGACCTGCAATTTTTTTGTCACTCTCTATAAGATACACTCTTTTGCGAAAATCGCAAATAATCTGTTGCATTTTTTTGCAATTATCTTCTGAAAAAAGTAATTATTGGCATAACTTGCGGATTTTGCTGTCGCTTTTACCCATTCCTCCGGCGATGTACCAAGTTGTAACAAGACGAATTTTTGATTTGCTTCGGCAGGAGTCTTCTGTGACATAGAGTAGTTTGCTATTGAATTTTTTTGAACTTTGCTCTACTTCCGACAAAATCAGCGGTAAATCCTTTTGGTTAATTTCAATGATGGTGTAAATATCTTCGTAGAAAAGAATTTTTTTGAGCGTATATTGGTTGATGTTGTTAATATGGTACTCTTTTGAGACCTCACGACCGAGTAAATTTAAGTAAACATCGCCGTCAGGAGCGTAATTTTTCATCGCACTTAACGCTAAATTCTCTTGTAAACTCAAATCTTCCCGAAAATATTTTGTATCAATTTGCAAGGGTTGTGCGGCTTCTTGAGTTAATTTTTTGTATTTTTCATTAAGGCTTTTAAATTGCTGAGGAATATCTGACGCATCATAATTTTCCAGTAGGTGAATTTCAGATTTAATGCGTCTGATTTTTCTTGAAGTTGTGTCAAATTCGATTTTAAGCTGCCCTATGCCTTTACCGAAAGGTTCGCTTTGGATAAAGTAACTTTTGCGAATCTTTTTGCCATGCTCAACTTGATGAGTATGACCGCCGATAACAATATCAATCATCGGAAATTTTTTGATGATTTCAAAGATGGTGCCGCCACGGAAATAGAGACCGTCGTGCATGATTAAAACAATAATATCAACTTTTGATTTCATCAGAGATTTTACTGCATTTTTGAGTGCAGTATCGTTGTCGATGAATTTAAGTGCCTTTTGTGTCGGGAAACGCCAGCGGAGATTTCGCTCCGTCATGCCGATAAACCCGAATTTTACGCCCGATTTTTCGACAATTTTAAATGGGACGCTTTTGAGATTTTCGACCTGCAAATTTGCCATTAGAATTTCGGCGGTACTTGCCGAGAAGGCTTGCCGCATTGCCTCATAGCCGAAGTCAAAATCGTGATTGCCGGGGACGAGAAAATCGTATTGCAGTAGATTTATTCCCTGAATAATCAACTCGCCCTTTTCTAATCGATTCACGGCATTCCCTTGAATTAAGTCTCCGCAGTCAATCAAAATTGAGTTTTCGCTTCTCCCGTTTTGTTCAAAAAAGTTCGCCAGTGCGATAATTCCACTTTTTCCATGATGAAAATTGCCGTGAATATCCGTTGTTGCGAAAATATCAAAGTTGATAATTTCACAACAAGCCGAAAATACCCAAAGGTAAATAATGGATAAAATTAACGTAATTTTTTTCATAATATTATAAAATACATCAAAAAAATAAAATTTCCACTTGAAAAAATAAAAAATTGTGCCATATTATATATAATGACATTTATGTGTCGCCGCTTTTTGAAAAAAAGTGCGAACAAGGTAGCTGGCAAAAAATAATGTAAAATTAATAACATACAGAGGTGAAATTATGTCACAACATGCAAGTCTCCGCGTCGGCGGAAAAATTCGCAAAAAACGCAACGTTATGAAGCGTTTTGAAAGATTGGATGTGCTTCGTGCTGAAGGTCGCATCGCAGAGGACAAAGTTTTCGGTCTTCCCAAAACCAAGTCATTGGATTAATCTTTCCAAAAACTCCGATTTTTACGGTCGGAGTTTTTTTGTGTCCGGATTTTTTTTGCAATAAATTTAAGTTTTGTGTTTGTAAGTTGTTAATAATTAAAATGTTATAGGTTTTGTTTTAGGAAATTTGCCGCTAATTCGGGCCAAATTCTGATATCTTCATAGGTTTCCGCCAAACCGATTCCGTGATTGCAATGCGAGAAAATATGCAATTCAGCAGTTTTTTTGTTTGCCCATAAATGCTGTGCCATCAAATTTGCATAGTAAATCGGTACTCCGGTATCCGTTGCCGTGTGCCAAAAGAATACGGGCGGAGTGTCGTCATCAAGTGTAACATGCTCAAAATTAAAGCGTTTACGCTGTTCGGTAATCTCTTTAGTTCCGAAAAGGGCGTTGCCGCTGCCGATGTGGCTTCGCTTGCTGTCACAAATATTAATTACGCTGTAACAAAGCACAAGTGCATTGACTTTGGGTGATATTTTATCAATCTCGTCACCATTGACGGCATCAATTTTTTCGGGATTAAAGGCACAGCAGTTTGCCAAATGTCCGCCTGCCGAAAAGCCGAGAGCGGCGATTTTATTTGGGTCGTAACCGTAAATAGCTGCATTGTTGCGAATGATTTTCATGGCACGCAAAGCATCTTCGAGCGGAGCAGGGTAAGTCCATTGGGGATAGTGTCGATAATAGAGAACGTAGGTATTAAAATTGAGTTCGTTAAATTTTTTGGCGACGGCTTCGCCCTCGTGCATGCCGAAGTGGTCATAGCCGCCACCCGGGAGAATTAGAATTGTCGCAGCGGCGGTGTCGGGCTTATCGAGCAGAAATTCACCTAAAAAGGTCGGTTCTTCATGACCATCATTCAAAGTAGTACTTTTGCTTTTGTCGCTCCAAATTTCAATTTTTTTCATATATTACCTCGTTCTTTGGTTGAATTAAAAAAATCAGTGTTGCAAGTTGTTTTAATATATCATAAGAAAAAAAATTTGCAACCCTGAAAGCGACAGTAAAATTTTTTTACAACTGTTAAATTTTCAAAAATGCAGTTTTTTTGAAAAAAATTGCAAGTTCAAGAATTTTGCGACTTAAAAGTTGTAAATCGTTGATTTTTCGCCTAAAAACGTGATTTTTCAAAAAAAAATCGATTTTTTTTCATTTTTTTTCAAAAAAAGACTTGCTTATTCAAAAAAATGAGCTATAATTAGAGTAACCCGTTAAATTATTAACTAAAAAGGAGACAAAAAATGAAACATTCTTTCTATGATGTCAAAGAAAAGAAAAAAGTCGAAGCAGAAGTAATTGATTTCGTAGCCTATGGCGCAGAAGGTAACAAACGTTATGCTTTCAAAGCTAAAACTGCTGACGGCCGTAACCTGACAGCTTTCGTAAACAAAGCTACTTGGGACAAAGCTAAAAAGTAATTGAATTCCTTTTTAGTCTTAAATGAAACTCGTCTGATGAAAAATCGGGCGAGTTTATTTTTTTTGATTTTTTCAAGATATTTTTATTGCTTTTGAGGGCGATAATAATATTTATTGAGTTATTTTCAAAAAGTTCTTGCATTTTTGATAAACCGTGATATATTAATGTCAGATGGGAAACAACAGCTTACATTTAACTTTTAACAAGGAGAAAAAAAATGGCTGCATGTGTAAATAAGGACAATTGTGTTGGTTGCGAAGCTTGCGTAGGCGCTTGCCCCGTAGGTGCTATCTCTATGGTTGATGGCGTTGCTTGCGTTAACGAAGCAGAGTGCATTGATTGCGGTGCTTGCACCGGCGAATGCCCCAACGAAGCAATTTCTTTGCAGTAATTTATTGCATTGCAAAAAAGACTGTGGCAAAACCTTTTTTTATGGGTATGCGGCAGTCTTTTTTTGTGTGATAATTACGGCGTAGTTAAATTTTATAACTCCATTTCATCAGAATCAAAATCGTAAGAGTCGCTGTCATCGGCTAATTCCACTCGATCCCGCCAACTTTCAGGATAGCGATTTTTTAGCCAAAAAAGCAGAGCCCTTACGTCAGGGGGAATTGTTTTTTTTACGACTTTCCGCTTGGTAAGTTCCATAACTTCTCCGCTTTTTTTATCAATTATATCCTCCAGATAGACCTCCTGCTGTTCGAATCCCAAGGCTCGTTGCAGCAAGGCTTTTTCGGTATCATTTCGCACTTTGTCATCAGTTTGCGTCTGCCGTCGTTTCATTTTTTTTGCCATAAATTCTCCTTTTTTCTTTTATTATATATAAAAATAAAAAAGTCAACTTGTACTATTGCAAAAATGTGCTAAATTAAAGAAATGATTTTTTTGATTGAATGAAAGGATTAAGTTATGAAATTATTAAATGACCAAATTAAAGGTTTTCTTGCTAATTCATCAATGATCAGAAAGATGTTTGAGGCAGGAATTGAATTAAAGAAAAAATACGGTGCGGACAAAGTGTATGACTTCAGCTTGGGCAATCCTGACTTGCCTGTTCCGCAGAGTGTGCAGAAAAGTATTGAAAATATTGCCGCCCACTCGCTGGAACCTTTTGCACACGGTTACATGCCTAATGCGGGCTTCCCTCAAGTGCGTGAAAAATTGGCGAAAAAACTTTCAATAGAGCAGGGTAATGAAATTCCGATGTCCAATGTGATTATGACTTGCGGAGCGGCAGGTGGCTTGAATGTTTTTTTCCGCAGCGTGCTGGACAAAGACGATGAAGTAATTGTGCCATCGCCCTATTTTGTTGAGTATGGTTTTTATACCTCAAATTTCGGCGGTAAATTAGTTCCTGTTGAATCAAAAGATTTCACATTTGAACTTGACTTGGCGAAATTGGAAGCCGCTTTTAACGAGAAAACCCGTGCGGTAATTATCAACTCTCCGCATAACCCGACCGGACAAATTTACAGCCGAGCGGAGATGGAGGCTTTGGGAGAAATCATTGAACGCAAATCAAAAGAATTCGGTACAGTAATCTATTTGATTGCCGATGAGCCTTACCGCTTTTTGAATTACGACGGAGCGGAAATTCCGTCTGTTTTCGATGTTTGTACTAATTCAGTTGTAATTGGTTCATACTCAAAGACTTTGTCGCTTGCTGGCGAGCGTATCGGTTACATCGCGGTAAATCCGAAAATTGAAAATTCTGCTGAATTGATGAATGGTTTAATTCTTGCAAACCGCATTTTGGGATTTGTGAATGCTCCGGCGATGGCACAGCGAATTATTGCGGATTGCCTTGATAGTGAAGCAGATATGAATGTTTACCGCAATCGCAGAAATTTAATGGCAGATGTTTTGCAAGAAGCAGGACTGGAATTCACCATGCCCAAAGGCGCATTTTACTTTTTTGTAAAATCTCCGGTTGAGGATGAGAAAGTTTTTGTTGAAATTTTAACTAAACACCGAGTTTTGGCAGTACCCGGAAGCGGATTCGGCAAAAAGGGTTATGTGCGGTTCGCTTTCTGTGTCGGTGAGAATGTTATTGAAAACTCCCGTGAAAGCATCAAAAATGCCGTTGCTGAAGTGAAATCAAGTAATTAAAAGGAGCAAATTATGCAGAATAAAGTTTTGAATTTGTTGCGTGAAAATTCCCGCATCAGTTGTCAGGAAATTGCCGATAGATTGAATATTTCCGTCGCTGAAGCAGATGAAATTGTGCAAACTTTGGAGAAAAACAAAATCGTTTGCGGTTATACTGTGATTGTCAATGAGGCGGCATTGAGCGGTGCAAAAAAAGTTCAGGCACTTATCGAGGTTAAAGTTACTCCGCAGCGTGACGGCGGATTCGATAAGGTGGCAAAAAGAATTGCCCTCTTTGATGAAGTCAAAGAATTGGCATTGGTTTCTGGCGGATATGACTTGCTTCTGACTGTTGAGGGCGATACTTTGCAGGAGGTTGCGGGATTTGTTTCGGAGAAACTCTCAACTATTGAGGGAGTCCTTTCTACTGCGACTTCATTTCAGTTGAAAAAGTATAAGGAAGCAGGTAAAACCATTGAGTTTACCGATGAGTATGAACGGTTAAAAGTGTGTCCTTAAAAAAAACAGGTATTTAATTTATGGGTGAAAATAAAAAAAATTATGTAGCTTCTCACATTGCAGCTCTCCCCAAAAGCGGAATCAGAGAATTTTTTGAGCTGGTTAATAATATGAGCGGCAATGTGATAAGTTTGGGAGTAGGCGAACCAGATTTCGTCACTCCGTGGAATATTGTTGAGAGCGGACTTTTTTCTTTGGAGAAAGGTCATACCGCCTATACCTCAAATTTGGGTATTCCTGCTTTGCGTAAGGAGATTGTCAAGTATATAAAAAGTAATTATCATGTAAGTTATGCATGGGAAAATGAGTGTATTGTTACTGTCGGCGTCAGTGAAGCACTTGATATTGCAATGCGAGCATTGCTTTCTCCGGGGGATGAGGTCATTTATACTGAACCATGCTTTGTCTCTTACCCTGCTGAAATTACTATGGCACACGGTATTCCTGTTTCTGTTCCTACTTATGAGAAAGATGCTTTTGCCTTAACTCCGGAAACTTTGGTAAAATACATTACGCCGAAGAGCAAAGTGCTTTTGCTTAACTTCCCATGCAATCCGACGGGTGCGGTAATGGATTTAGAGAATTTGCAAGGCATTGCAGATTTGGCAATTAAGCACGATTTAGTGGTTATTACTGACGAAATTTATTCGGAATTGACCTATGACAATATCGAACACCACTCAATTGCGGCATTGCCGGGAATGCGGGAGCGAACAATTTTCCTCCACGGCTTCTCAAAGGCATTTGCGATGACCGGGTGGCGTGTCGGATACGCCTGCGGCCCCGCAGAAATTATTGATGCAATGATGAAAATTCACCAGTACGGAATTATGAGTGCCAACACCACCAGTCAAGAGGCGGCGATTGAGGCTCTCCGCCACGGAAAGAAAGCAATGATGAAAATGCGTGACTCATACTGCGAGCGGAGAAATGTTATGGTCAAAGCCTTTAACGAGATGGGACTTAAGTGCCATTTGCCTAAAGGAGCATTCTATGCTTTTCCGAATATTACTTCGACGGGCTTAAGTTCCAAAGAGTTCGCTAAAGGGCTTTTGGAGCAACAGCAAGTTGCAGTTGTGCCGGGGGCGGCATTCGGTGCCAGCGGTGAAGGATTTGTCCGCTGCTGCTATGCAACGAGCATTAATGAAATTTACGAGGCAATGAAAAGAATTAAACTTTTTGTTGAGTCATGCAAACAAAAATAGTTGATAATCAAATACTTAAGGAGATAAAAATGAGTAAAGTCACAATTAAAACAAGTTTAGGCGATATGGAATTGGAACTTTTTGACAAAGAAGCACCGACAACTGTTGCAAATTTTTTAAGTTATGCCAAAGATGGTTTCTACAAAAACACCATTTTTCATCGGGTAATCGACGGATTTATGATCCAAGGCGGTGGATTTGATACCGATTTTAACCAGAAAGAGACTAAAGCTCCGATTAAAAATGAGGCGATGAATCAAATCAGCAATAAGCGTGGCACAATTGCTATGGCACGAACAAGCGTTATTGATAGTGCAACTTCACAGTTTTTTATCAATAGCGTTGACAATGATTTTCTGGATTTCCGTTCGCCTACTCCGTCAGGATTCGGCTATTGCGTTTTCGGGAAATTAGTTTCAGGCGAGGATGTGCTTGACAAAATTTCTAAAGTAAAAACCTCTTCACGTTATCCGCACCAAGATGTTCCGACCGAAAATGTGGTAATCTACGACGTGGAAATTAGCGATTAATTGTATTGAATTAAAAAAATCTTTCGTTATATTCAGTTTTTGAAATGGCGTCAAGCAATTTTGAAAGCATAAGCAAATATGGACAACTCGGAGATAAAAACTCCGACTTGTCCATTGCTTATATTTGCTCAAGTTTATTCACAAGTTAAATCTATTTTTGTTCCGGTGGCGATAGGATTACAAAAGCAGGTAATCCCTTGATATTGAAATAATTTAAAATTTCTCTAACTTCTTCATTATCAAACTTTTCTGCTTGAAATTCGCAGAATATAAATTCTCTCTTTATAAGTTCTTGAACTTCAGCACTTTGGATAACATTTTTCTTCATGGAACTGCAATTTTTGCACCAGCTTGCCCAGAAGTCAATTAAAATTGCTTTTTTGCTGTTTTTTGCTTCATCGAGGGCAGTTTCAAGTTTGGCAATCTCTTTTTGGCTGTTAAATTCAGGGGATTGCAATTTGAAACCGATTACAATGTAATAGATCGCCATTGCAAAAATTGCTATTGCAAAAATGTACTTGATATAGATCATATATCGCCCCGGCTTCGGCAAAATCGCTAAAGTTTTACCGGCAATCGGCCACGGCAATGCCATTCCTGCACCGAAAATAAAAGGCAAAAGCAAGCCGTAGTATTCGCCGTTATTGTACATTTGACTGGTGGCAAGCAGCATTGCCAGCACTACCGGAGCAACGCATGCTCCTGCCAGCAATGCCGCTGTAATTCCCATGATAAATGCTAAAAAATTTTGCGAATTTTTCCAGCGATTGAAGTCTATTTTGTTCTGATATTTCGATAAGTCCAAATGTACGACATCCAGCATTGCCAAACCGAGCAGGATAAAAATTACCCCAATTACAAAATTGAAGATGCTTGAGGAGTTTAACGCCCCGAATTTCGCACCGCCGAAAATTACCATTAGCCCGAGAACCCCATACGCAAGCATCATTCCCAGACCGTAAATTAAACCTCTTATCACCCCCTTGCGGCTGTCGCCTGATGCTCCGATAATCGCCAAATTAATCGGAATCATCGGCAGAATACACGGGGTGAAATTGAGCAGTAATCCCCCGACAAAAGTCAGCAAAATCATCAAGTATATCCCTTTAGAAGCAAGGGGATCAGCAATCGGCAGTTCCTTACTCGTATCTTGAGTTAAAAATCGGATAAATTCTTCCTTGTTTACTTCCCCCTCCAGCATTGCGGCAACTGTAAATTCATCGAGCAAATTTGTGATTGCCGAGGGTGATGAATCGCTTGATTTTCCTTTAATTTCGCCAAAATTTCCCAAACTCAAATCCTGCGGCATAAAGCATATTCCCGATTGACCGTCGGCAGGGGCTTGACAGCCTTGAAACTCCAATTTCGCCCCCTTGATTTTTTGCGGAGCCTGCCAAACGTGATTTCCCGAACCGTAGATTAAAACATCGCCTGACATCTCATCTGAATAATTAGTTTTTTTTGGGGCAATCAACTCAAGAGTTTGACCGTTTTCACCGATTGCCGTGATGCGGACACTATCGGCGTAAACGTAGCACGATTTTGCTACTTTGAGGATAATTTTGTCGTTTTCAAGCGACCAGATGAAATTTTCTGCTTCTTTCCCCTTGAGAAAAGGGGTGACGCAGAGCAAAAGCGAAAATAAAAAAGTTTTAATCAATCTGAATTTCATAATTGTCCGTTATTTAAGTGATTGCTTTTCCGTTTTCTGCTGATAGTTTTTCCACGTTTCAGCAGTTTCGTGATTGAACCACATCATAAAACTTTTTACGGAAGAATTTGGAATCATGTTGAATTTTTGCAGCATTTCTCCGTCAGCACCGATTAAAACGATGGTCGGGAAAGAATCGACTTTGTATCGCTCAAGCAGTAAATTATTTTGCCGGGCAGTTGATTCCTTGAGCCGCCGATAGCGTGGAAAGTCAAGCAGGAGGAAAACATATTTACTCTCCAGTTGTTCGGTAAATTCCTTTTTGCTGATAACATTTTTCTCCAATCTCATGCAGGGCGGACACCAATCCGTACCGGAGAAGAGGGCGAAAACGATTTTTCCATCCTCTTTGGCTTGGGCGAAAGCCTCTTTGCTGCTCGTGAGGAAGCCCTCAAAATTGTTCGCCCACGAAGTTAATGCGAGCGTTCCCATTAAAAGTGCGGTTAAAAGTTTTTTCATAAAAATCTCCTTTCGTTGTGTTATTACTCTAAAATATTATAGCATGCCAAAAAGAAATATCAAGTTTTTTTTTGTCAAAAGCGATTAATAATCTTTATCAGCGGAAGCTATTAGTTAATCAGATAAGAAATTTACCATTATAAAGGCAAGTTTGATTTGCAAAATCTCTGAAATTGAATTATATTATAGTGATTTTAATTTAAATAATTTTGTGAAAGGATTTTTTTATGCGTATTTTAAGTGGAATTCAACCGTCAGGAATCCCCCATATCGGTAATTATTTCGGAATGATGAAAACTGCCGTCGAATTGCAGGATAAGGGCGAAGCCTTTTTGTTTATTGCTGATTATCACTCACTGACCACCGGTCCTGAACCGCAGAAATTGCGTGACCAAGTTTTCGGCTTGGCTTTGGACTTTCTTGCTTGCGGAATTAAGCCGGAGCGGACAGTTTTTTTCCGTCAATCCGATGTGCCGCAGGTAACTGAACTTATGTGGATTTTGAATAACATTACTACCGTCGGTTTTCTGGAGAGAGCACATAGTTACAAAGACAAAATCGCTAAAGGTTTTGTGCCGAATAACGGACTTTTTTCTTACCCGGTTTTGATGGCGGCAGATATTTTGCTCTATCAAAGTGAACTTGTTCCGGTCGGCAAAGACCAGAAACAGCATTTGGAAATTACTCGTGATTTGGCAATCCGATTTAATAATTTGTATGGAGAAGTTTTCACTATTCCTGAGGAGATTATTCCTGAAGCGGTTGCGGTCGTGCCGGGACTTGACGGACAGAAAATGTCAAAAAGTTACAATAATACCATTCCGATTTTCGGCAATCCGAAGTCAATTCGCAAAACAGTTATGAGCATTGTCAGCGACAGTACTCCGATGGAAGACCCGAAAGATCCGACTAAATGTAATATTTTTGCCCTCTATAAACTTTTTGCCACTCCCGAAGAAATTGCTCAAATGGAAGCAAATTACCGAGGGGGTAATTATGGTTACGGGCATGCTAAACAGGCACTTTTTGAGAAAATGCAGGAACATTTTGCTCCGATGCAGGCACGCCGTGATGAATTGGCAAAAAATCCTGATTATGTCTGGGATATTTTGCGTGACGGAGCCAAAAGGGCAAGTGCAGAAGCAGAAAAAACTATGGAAAAAGTCCGTGTCGCTGTCGGCTTGAGATAGTTTTGCTTGTGCGATGAAGGCAGCATTGCTTGCTGCTTTTATTTAGTAGCAGTTGCCGCTTTTTTTTGAGGGGCTAATTCCGCCCCTCAATCTCCGCAGTTAAAAAATTAAGAATGCATCCCCCTCCGCCAAAGGCTATGGAGGACAGGGGAATTATGAATTACGGCAGGTGTCGTGCTAAAAAAATTAAGAATTCAGAATTAAGAATTAAGAATTATGGTAGGTGTCGTGCTTGTGGCACGACTAAAAGCGAGCCTAATGGCTCGTAGACTGGATGCTTCGTCGCTTTCGCTCCTCTGCATGACGGCAACTTGATTTTGCGACGGTGGCAGAGCAATTCCAAACTCGTCATTCAGAGCGAAGCGAAGAATCCAGAAAAAAATAATCGTGTTGATTATGAGGACATTCGTACTTTTGT